>NZ_JBAQWU010000248.1:0-30483 GCF_049299075.1 Gordonia sp. (in: high G+C Gram-positive bacteria) | reverse complement strand
CCGCCACCGCCGACTCCAACCCCACCCCCGCCGCAATCAACACCCGCGCAAGAGCACTAACCCGCGCACCAAACTCCCCGTACGAAACCTCACGATCACCAAACACCAAAGCCGTCGCCACCGGCGTCCGCGAAACCTGAGCAGCTACCGCATCACTCACCGACACCACCGCTGGGAGCTGTTCCAACTCACCCCACTCCAGCACCGCCTCATCGGCTTCAGCCGCCGGCGATAGAAGGGCCACGTCCTGCACCTGAGTCTCGGGGTGCCACGCAAACGTTTCAATGATCCGCGTCAGCATCTGAGCGAAAGAAGCAACCTGTGCGTCGTCGAATGCGCTGGGCAGGTACTTGAGTGCGAACACCAAACCATCAGCCGTCGGTGCAGTGAAGAAGTTCAGTGGGTAGTGAGTTGCGTCAGCCACATCGACGCCCTCGACGACAAGGTCGGCACCCGAGGATTCTACCGCAGAACTCAGCGAATCAGTATTGACCGGGTACGACTCATGGATCGTCAGGGTGTCAAAGAGGTCACCGTGGCCCGAGTACGCCAGGATCTCCGGCATACCGAGGTGCTGGTAGTCGAGGAGCGCAACCTTCTGCGACTGGAGGCGACTGACCATGTCCGAGAGCGACCTCGACGCACTGACATCGACCACTACCGGCAGCGTGTTGATGAATAGACCCACCATCGACTCGACACCTTCGAGGTCGGCGGGCCGTCCTGACACGGTTTCGCCGAATACGACGCCTTCCTGTCCGGTGATCCGAGAAAGGAAGACCGCCCACGCCGCCTGCAACACTGTCGCTACCGTCGCACCGCTCTCGCGGGCGCGGGCCTCCAGCGCCGATGTGGTCGAAGCATCGAGGGTAGTGGTCAACTTGCGCGGCATCGCCTCTCGCGACGCCTGGGCGCCGGCGGCGATCAACGTCGGTCCATCAACCGCGTCCAGGGCCCTCGCCCATACCTCGAGCCCCTCAGCGACCGGGCGGGCGCTAAGCAACTGCAAGAAGTCGCGGAAGTCCTTGTCGCCGGCACCGACCTGCTCGGTGTACGACGAACCGGTGGCGTACTCGGCCAACAGGTCAGCGAGGACAAGTGGTCCAGACCATCCGTCGAACAGGATGTGGTGGTTGCTGATGACAACAGACACGCCATTTGGCCGTTGAACAACCACCAGACGCAAAAGCGGGGGCGCGGCGAGGTCGAACGGAAGGACCTTCTGCTCATCGACGATCCTGGCAAGGGCCGCCTCGGCGTCCTCAACCGATTCGGAGCGCAGATCCAGTACATCCCAAGGCACCGTCACTGACTCGGGGACGACGGTGACGACCGCACCCGAAGGCGCCTGCACAAAGGCCGATCGGAGCGTGCGGTGGTGGCCGGCCAGCCGCGCAACTGCCTCGTGCAGACGCGCCAGATCCGTATCTGCTCCCAAGTGCAGAACGGCCTGCGTCACGTACACGTCGACCCCCGAACCGCCCGCGAACTTCGCCTGGAAGTACAGCCCGCGTTGCAGGGGTGCCAGCGGCCAGAGTTCGGCATCCGGGTAGCGCTGAGCGAGAACATCCAGATCGTTCTGGGTGAGTCCGGTACCGGGGAGGTCGGCGGGCGAGAGCCCGGGATCTGCGGCGGTCACCTCGTCGACGACGGCGGCGAGTTCTTCGTGCCAGCGCCTGACGATTTCCGCGATCGAGTCTGCGGCCATCGCGTTCGGGTAGCGCCAGTCGCTGACGATCTCGGGGCCGTCGGCGCCGGGCGTCACGCTCACGTTGAGGGCGAGCACTCCCAGTTGCCGCATCTCTCCATCAGTAAACGCAGGGAGCGGCGTGCTTTCTGGGGCAGGCGCGAGACTGACCAGGTCAGCACCATGGTCCGGTGCAGTTCCTCTGCCTCCGAGGTAGTTGAAAGCGATCGACGGAAGGGGCCGTTGCTGAAGGCCAGTGCTGGAATCCTGCCGCAACAAGCCGAAGCCAAGGCCGTGCCGCGGCTGCCCTAGCCGTTCTTCCTTTGCCGCCTTGACCGCATGCACGATGTCATTCGCCGGATCGAGTGCGAGCGGCGCGATCGAGGTGAACCAGCCGACCGTTCTGTTCAGATCGGCGCTGCGCGGATCGCGTCCCTGATCGAGTATCTCGTCGTACCGTCCGTAGCTCTCGACGAGCACGGTGACCGGCGCATCGTCGACGATCCCCGAATCGCGCTGCCAGGAACGTATCGCGCGTGCCAGCGCGGCAAGTAAGACGTCCGTGACAGCGCCGTCGAAGGCATCGGGAACCCGGTTGAGCAGCTCCGCGGCCAGCGACGACTCGATCCGGTTCTGGACAACATGGGTATCGGCGAATCGCGGTTCACCAATGTGGGAGGTCGCCAACGGCGTCGGAGTCTGCGGCGATCGATCGAGCCAGTAGCCGAGTTCATCGCCAAACAGTTCGGCCCGGTCGACAAGGGCACCAAACCACGCCCGCTCGGAAGTTCCCTCCGGACGCAGCAGCACGGGCTGCCCAGTAAGTTGCTGCGCCCGCCCGGTGACGAGGTCTTCGATGATGATCGGCCACGACACCGCATCGACGCCGAGGTGGTGAATCGCCACCACCACTCGACCGGTGCCGTCGGCGCCGCGAACAAGTACGGCCTGCACCAGGGCCCCGCTCTGCGGATCCAATCGCGCCACCGCCTCTGCGTGCGCTGACCGCAGCGTGGTCTCGAACTGGTCACCCCCGGGTATTGCGTCGCTTCGGACTTCGGCGACAGCCCGCCGCGCAGCCACGTCGGTTCCGGCGGTCAGGATCCACTCGCCGTCGGACGGCACCAATCGCGCGGCAAGCATGGGGTGTGCGGCCACCAGCGCGTCGATCAGGATACTCAATTGTTCAGCGTCCAGTTCGCTGTCTGCGTAGAGCACTGCGGACTGGTTAAAGTCGGCGAACCCGGCGGGATTCCCCGCGGCGGCGTCTGTCATCCAGCGGACGAGCGGCGGTGTGGGCACGACTCCCTGCGGACCGCCCGCGGGCTCCTCCAGCATCGGGGATCGCTCGGCTCCCGACACGGCTGCCTGTGCCATCGCCCGGACAGTGCGGTGCTCGAAGATCTCACGCGGAGTGAGGATCAGTCCCGCAGCTTTCGCGGCCGACGCCAGCTGAATCGACATGATGGAATCGCCCCCGAGGGCGAAGAACGATTCTGTGACGCTCACCCGATCGCGGCCGAGCACGCCTGCCATCACTGCGGCCAGTACTTCTTCGTCAGGTGTTACGGGGGCGACGTATTCCTCCGGTGCCACGTCTTCTTCGACGGACGGCAGCTTGGCTCGGTCGAGCTTGCCGCCGGGAGTCAGCGGCAGCTCGTCGATAACGACGAGTTGGGCTGGCACCATATGTGCAGCCAATCGACTGGAGGCTGCGGTGAGGACGGCTTCGGTATCGACAGCGCCACTTGACGCCACTAGATAGCCGACCAGACGAGCGCTGCCAGACTCCGCTTTCACTCCCACGACGACGGCTTGGTCGACGCCGTCCTGGTCAGCCAATACGGACTCGATCTCCCCGAGTTCCACCCGCTGACCGTTAATCTTCACTTGATCGTCGGCTCGGCCGGCGAACTCAAGGTTGCCAGCGGAGTTGACTCGAACGATGTCTCCCGTCGCATACATCCGAGTGCCTGGCGCGGCGAACGGGTCTGCGACGAATACCGTCGATGTCAGACTCGGCTTGCCCAGGTATCCTCGCGCCACGCCTGCGGTCGACAGGTAGAGCTCACCGGCTACTCCCTGCGGCACCGGGTGCAGGCGCCCGTCGAGGACGTGGGCAGTGAAGCCGTCTATCGCCCGTCCGATCGTGACGGGCTTGCCCGGCAGCATCCGGGATTTCGTGGCCCACACGGTGGTTTCGGTGGGTCCGTAGAAGTTGAAGATCCGCCGTCCGCGCGCGGCCCATCGTTCCACCAGGTCCGGCGGACATGCTTCGCCACCGGTGACCAGGTTCCGAACGGTCTCACCGAATTCTGGATTCAACGAGGCCAGCACGGACGGCGTGATGATCATGTCGGTCACTTCGTGACGATCGAGCACCTCTCCGAGCGCGTCGCCGGCGTATTGCTCGGCCGAGGCGATGACGAGGGTGTGCCCCGCGGTGAAGGCCCACACCATCTCCAGGACCGATGCATCGAAGCTCGGGGAAGCGACATGGAGGATTCGCGTATCGGGGTCATCCTCACGCGATCCGGTCACACTTGCGAGACCGGCGGCGAAGTCGGCAATCCCGGCGTTGCTGACGCCGACGGCCTTCGGTCGCCCAGTCGAGCCGGACGTATAGATGAGATACGCGAGATTCGCCAGCCGCACCGTGCCGTTACGTTCACCGTCGAGGATGGGCCCTGCTGGGGCTCCTGCTTCCAGTTGCGCTACATCGAGCCAGTCGCATGAGTCTCCGAGAATGGCCGGGTCTGCGACAGTGGTGATGCCGACGCTGGCGGCGGAGTCTTCGAGCATGTACTCGATTCGGTCGATGGGGTATGCCGGGTCCACCGGGAGGTAGGCGGCACCCGATTTCACAACTCCCCACGTGGCGACGACCGAATCAATCGACCGGTCAGCCGCGATCGCGACGACGTCCTCTGGCTGGACTCCCCTGCGCAGCAGCGATCGGGCGACACGGTCTGTACGCTGCTCGAACTCCTCGTAGGTCAGCTCTTCGCCGTCGGCGATTAGCGCCAGGTGAGTCGGGTCGAGGTCGCGCTGACGCAGCAGATCGATCAACGTACCGGACTCCACCGATCCTCCGGTCGCGTGCACAGGCAATGCTCCTACCTTTACTCTCGCGGACCCACCCGACATCGGCTGGGACGCGTTCTCAACAATGACGATGTCGCCGATTGCTTGACTGGAGTCCGACACCATCGCGGCGAGGACTCGCTGCCAAACCTGGGCGAAGCGCTGCACAGCAGTCTCGTCGAACAGCGCAGTCGCGTAGAGGAACTCAGTGACCAACTCGTCGGCGTCATGGACGCTCACGGTGAGGTCGAATTTGGCTTCGACGGTTTCCAGGTCGATGGGTTCAACGATGGCACCCGAATCGGCCAGCGGGACCGGCCCCGCATCCAGGTTGCCTTCGGTGTGGGTAAGTGCAATCTGGAACAACGGCGCATGGGACGTCGACCGCTCCGGCGCGAGCTTCTCGACCAACCGTTCGAATTGAACGTCGGGTTGGGCGAATGCGTCTAAGTCGGTAGTTCTGACCACCGCAAGGAGCTCGGCGATGCTCATGTGCGAGTCGATCTGAGTCCTCAGCACGAGTGTGTTGACGAACATTCCGACCAAGCTCTCAAGTGCCGGATCAGTCCGCCCGGCGATGGGTACACCGATCACCACGTCGTTGGTCGAAGCAAGGCGCGCCACCGTCACCGCGAGCGCGGCATGGAAGACCATGAATGGGGTTACGCGATTGACTGTCGCCATGTACTTGAGGTCGCGCGCGACCTCCTCGGGCACCGGAACCCGGAGGCTCGCGCCAGCGGGGTCGAACATCGCTGGCCGCGGCCGGTCCATCGGGAGATCAGTAACCGTCGGCAGCCCATCGAGCTTCGCCAGCCACCATTCGAGCTGCCTGCCGAGACGGCTCTCTGGGTCTCGGGCATCACCCAGCTCGGTCTGCTGCCACAACGCGTAGTCCACGTACTGCACCGTCATCTCGGGCCACAGCGGCGGCGAGTCGGTGAGCGCAGCGGTATACGCGGCGAGGACATCGCGCAGGAACACCTGAGCCGATTGTCCGTCGAAGGCGATGTGGTGCGCCACAATCAGAACCTCGGTGGCGGGTTCGTCGCCGACGACGGTGCGGATTCTGACACGCACCGGAGTGCCGGAGGTGACATCAAACCCCTGCTGCGCCGCGTCGATGAACTCGCTGCGCCCGTCGACGACGCGCCAGTCCAGCAGGTTTGCCGAACGCTCGCTGGAGAGGACCAGTTGACGAGGTCCGTCGACGTCCGACGGGTAGATGGTGCGAAGAATCTCGTGTCGGTCGATCACATCGAGGACCGCTTGACGCAGCGCTGCACTGTCCAGCGATCCGCGGAATCGGACTCCCAACGGGATGTTGTACGCCGGCGAGCTCGTGTCGAACTGATTCAGGACCCACATTCGGCGCTGGGCATCCGACAGCGGAATCCGCGCCGGTCGCGTTTGCCGCGTAAGCGGCCGCAACGGCGCCGGCCTGCCGGCCACGCTTGCGATGAGCTCCCGAACCGAAGGACCGTCAAAAATGTCGCGGACCGTCACCTGCTTGTCCAGCGCTTCGGCAACCCGAGTCACCACACGCATCGCTGACAGCGAGTTGCCGCCGAGGTCGAAGAACGAGGCGTCAACAGAGACCCGTTCAACACCCAGAATCTCGGCGAAAACCCTGGCAACCTTCTCCTCGACCTCCCCTTCGGGAGCGATGTACTCGGCCGTGGAGTCACCGAGCACCGGCGCAGGCAACGCGCGCCGATCGAGTTTCCCGTTCCCCGTCAACGGCAACCGATCGACCACCATCACCACATCAGGAACCATGTACCGCGGCACCCTGGCACCCGCCGACTCCCGCACTACCGCACCATCGAGACCCACACCCTCATCGGCCACGACATAACCGACCAACAAATCCCCACGATGCACGTCGGTGACGATCGCCGCCGCAGCACCGCTCACCCCACCCACACTCAACAGTGCCGCTTCAACCTCGCCGTACTCGATCCGGAAACCACGCAACTGCACCTGACCATCAGCCCGACCCAGATACTCGATATCCCCGCCCACCCACCGAGCCAGATCACCCGTGCGATACAGACGCGAACGCGAACCATCAGCAACGAACGGATCAGCCACAAACCGTGTCGCGGTCAAACCACGCCGATCCAAATACCCCTGCGCCAACTGCCCGCCAGCCACATACATCTCACCCGGCACACCCTCAGCCACCGGATGCAGACGGTCATCAAGAATATGGATCGCCAACGACGACAACGGCCGACCGATCAACGACCGATCAACCACCGACACCACATCCCGATCGAGCGGCCGGAAACTCACATGCACCGTCGTCTCAGTGATCCCATACATATTGACCAACTGCGCGCCATCATCAGGGTTTTCCGCGAACCACCGCCGCACCTGATCGAAACCCAACTCTTCGCCACCGAACACCAGATACCGCAACGACAAATCCAGCTCACAGCGCCGACGCGCATCGATCAACTGATAGAACGCCGACGGCGTCAACGACAACACCGTCACCTTCTCCGCCGCGAGTACCCCAACAAAACTCTCAATATCGCGCGCCAAATCACGATCAACGATCACCACCCGAGCCCCCGACAACAACGGGCCCCACAACTCCCACACCGAGAAATCGAACGCATACGAATGGAACAACGTCCACACATCATCGGACCGGAAATCGAAATCCTCACCACAAGCAGCCATCAACGCCGCCACATCAGCGTGAGTAACCTCCACTCCCTTCGGCAAACCCGTCGACCCCGACGTATAAATCACATACGCCCGCGACGCCGGCGGCACCCCCACCACCGAGAAACCGTCAACCAGATCAACGTTCTCGGCGATCACCGCATCCACGTCCACAACACGCACACTCGCATCGATCACCGCCCACAACTCATGCCCAGCCACCGACGCATCGGTCAACACCACCCGTGCACCCGCATCACCGACGATGAACGCCAACCGATCCACCGGATTAGACACATCCAATGGCAAATACGCCGCACCCGCCTTCAACACACCCAAAATCGACGACACCACATCCACCGAGCGCGCAGTCGCCAACCCCACCAAATCCCCCGGCCGCACCCCCGCAGCCACCAAACCAGCCGCCACCGCAGACGACCGAACATCCAACTCCGCATACGACAACGACCGACCCAACGCCGACACCGCCACCGCCCCGCCAGAAGCAGCCACCGACCCAGCAAACAACTCAGGCAACGACCAACCCGCCGACCCCGGCACCACGGGCATCGGCAACAACGCCAACCGCTCACGCTCACCCACAGTCAGCACATCCACATCACCGATCACCGAACCCACATCGCTCGTCAGCACCTCAAACAGAGCAACCAGACGCCCAGCGAACACCGCCATCGACGCTTCATCAAACAAATCCGTGGCATACAGCAGACTCGACGACCATCCCTGACCAGGCACCATCGCCACATTCACCGACAAGTCATACTGCGCCGGGACCTCCGGCGCAGCCACCGGCTCCACCCGCAGATCACCCACCTCCACCACCGGAGCATCCACCGAACCCTGCGTCACCGCCAACATCACCTGCGCCAGCGGACCAAACGCCTCCGAACGCACCGGATCAACCGCCTCAACCACCGTCTCAAACGGCGCATCCGCATGCGCAAACGCATCCAAATCCACCCGCCTGACCTGATCGAGAAGCTCAGCAAACGACATCCCCGAGGACACCTGCGTCCGCAACACCAACGTGTTCACAAACATGCCCACCAACGGATCCAACACCGCCTGACCACGCCCCGCAATCGGCGTCGCCACCAACACATCCTGCGTCGACGACAACCGCGCCAACAACACCGCCAACCCCGCATGCACCACCATGAACGGCGTCACCCCATGCGCCCGCGCCACCTCCTCAACCCGAACACCCAACTCAGCCGAAATCTCAAAATCACACCGCGCACCCCGATGCGAAGCCCGCACCGGACGCGGCCGATCAGCCGGCAACTCCAACACCTCCGGCGCACCAGCAAGCTGACCCCGCCAGAACTCAAGCTGCCGACCCACCACCGACACCACATCCGACGGCGACCCCAACACCTCATGCTGCCAAACCGCAAAATCAGCAAACTGCACCACCAACGGCACAAACACCGGCGCACTACCGGCCACCCGCGCCGCATACGCCGTCACCAAATCCGCCACCAACGGCCGCATCGACTCACCATCAGCCGCAATATGATGCGCCACCACACCCAACACAAACTCACCACCACCCACCGGCCACAACCGCACCCGCACCGGCTGATCCACCGTCACATCAAAACCAGCAACAACCCCAGCCTCAAACCCCACCCGCGAATCAACCACCACCCAATCCACAAGCACGCCCACCTCCGCAACCGGAGCCACTACCTGGAACGGCACACCATCAACAGCCGGAAACACCGTCCGCAACACCTCATGCCGCACCACAACATCAACCACCGCCAACCGCAAAGCCTCCACATCAAGATCCCCAGACAACCGCATCACCACAGGAATGTTGTACGTCGCATCCCCAGGAGCAAACTGATTGATAAACCACATCCGCTGCTGCGCAAACGACAACGGAACCCGGTCAGGACGCGGATCAGCAGCAACAATCGGCGCCAACGCTGGCGCCCGGTCCACCGACAAATCCACCAGTGCGCGCACCGTAGGGGCAGCGAATAAATCCCTAACCGACAGGTCAACACCCAATGCTTGCCCAGCGCGGGATATCACCCGCATCGCTGACAGCGAGTTACCACCGAGGTCGAAGAACGACTCAGTCACCGAAACACGTTCCACACCGAGGATCTCAGCGAATACTGCCGCAACGGCGCCTTCTGCGGCACTTGCCGGCGCAACGTACTCGGCCTCGGTATCGCCGAAGATCGGTGTCGGCAACGCTCGACGGTCGATCTTGCCGGCATTGTTCAGAGCGATCCGTGTAACCAGCATCCATACCGTCGGCACCATGTACCCGGGCAACTCCGCCGCCGCCGTAGTCTTCACTGCCTCGAGGTCAACCGTGTCCGGGGCCACGTACCCGACCAGATGCTCGCTTCCACCAGGGCCTTCAGCGATCGCAGCAGCCGCGTGCACCACCCCACCAACGGAAGCCAGCACTGCCTCGATCTCGCCGAGCTCGATCCGCTGACCCCGCAGCTTCACCTGGAAGTCCGTACGACCCAGATACTCCAGCTCCCCCCGAGCGTTCCAGCGCACCAAATCCCCAGTACGGTACAAGCGGGTGCCAGCCTCCCCAAAAGGATCAGCCACAAAACGGTCCGCGGTCATGTCCGCGCGCGCCGCGTAGCCTCGGGCCAACTGCACCCCACCTAGATACAGCTCACCGGCCACCCCAGCCGGCACCGGATGCAATCGCGAATCCAGAACAAGAGCGCTGGTGTTGGGCATCGGCGCACCGATCGGCACCACCGCCAACTCGCCTCCGAGTTCAGCTGACTCGGTATAGACCGCCGCCTCGGTCGGACCAAACAAGTTCGTCACCGACACCCCAGGCGCCCGCCGCATGAGGTGTGCGTAGACGGCTGGCGACAAGGCCTCACCACCACAGAACACCCGCTCCACACTGCCGAAGGCGTCAGCCCCCGGCACCGCGTCTAAGAACACCGACAACAATGACGGAACAAACTGCACCACCGTCGTCTCAGTCTCGGCCATCAAGCGAGCGAGATAAGAAGGATTGCGGTGGCCATCCGGTTCGGCGATCACCATCGTCTGCCCAAACGAGACCGGCCAGAACAACTCCAATACCGAGGCATCGAAGGTGTACGGGGTCTTGAACAACAACCGCTGGCCGGGCTCCTGCACGTTCAGTCTGTTGAACCACCGGAGGAAGTTTCCGACCGCCCGATGGGAGATCGTCACTCCCTTCGGCCGACCCGTCGAACCCGACGTGAACAACGTGTACGCAGCGTTATCGACTCGTAGCGGCCTCAGGCGGTCGCTGTCGGAGACGGGATCAACAGCTAACGGCACCGTGCCCGAGCAGTCCACCGCCAGGAACGCAAGCCGATCGCCTCGATCGACGAGGGCCGCAGGCGCTTCCTTCCCTGCCGCCACAAGAACTGTTTGCACCCCCGCGGTGCCGATCATGTAGGTAGCGCGCTCGGCTGGAGCGTCTATGTCGATCGGTACGTACTGGCCGCCTGCAGCGATGATCGCGTTGATCGCGACGAGCAGTTCGATCGAACGATCCATACACACGCCAACCGGAGTATCCGGGCCCACGCCCGCAGCGATCAGCTCGCGAGCGAGGGAGTTGACCCGTGCGGCGAACTCGCCATACGGCACCGGCCGCCCGGCGAAGACCAATGCAGTCCGCTCAGGATGCCGTGCCGCTTGTTCGGCGAACAGGTCCGCCAGGGTCCGGGGTTCGGCTAAGTCCGCGGGACCGCGTGAACGAGACAAGCAGTCGACCACGTCGCCCGCGGCCAGCAGCGACACGTCCCCGACTGCCAAGTCCGGAGCTGAAGTCAGTGCATCCAGGAGCCACACGAAACGATCCGCCATCGCCTCGATGGTCGACGCGTCGAATAGGTCAGTGGCGAAGATCGCCTCGCCCGACCACTCGTCCCCCGGCTCCCCCGTCAGTACGCCCCACAGCAGATCCATCTGCGCGGGCACCGAGAGATCCTCGATCGGCGCAAACGTCACGCCCGCCACTTCGACTTCGGCGCCCGCGAGCGATGCCCCCGGATCCACCGAGAGCATTACCTGCACCACAGGCGAGAACGCCTCCGAGCGCACCGGGTTCAGAGCTTCCACCAGCGTCTCGAACGGCACCTCGGCATTGCCGAATGCTTCCAGGTCGGCTTCACGAACCTGCGCCAGCAGATCCTCGAAGGCGGTGCCCAGATTCACCTGAGTCCGCAGCACCAGCGTGTTGACAAACATGCCGACGAGCCGATCGGTCCCCACCTGATTCCGGTTTGCAATCGGCGTGCCGAACACGACGTCGTCAGTCGCCGCGAGGCGGGCGAGAAGAACCGCGAAAGCGGCGTGCAGCACCATGAACGGAGTCACTCCGCGCGCTCGAGCGACCTCGGAAATCCGCTGAGTGACGCTACCCGGGATCTGGTACCTCAACCGATCACCGTTATGGGTGGCGACGTTCGGTCGCTCCCGGTCGGTGGGCAGCGCAAGCAGATCGGGGGCACCGGCAAGCCGCTCCCGCCAGAACGCGAGTTCGCGGCCCAAGATCGAGTCAGGATCGTCGGGCGATCCAAGCACCTCGTGTTGCCAAATCGCGTAGTCGGCGAACTGCAGAGTCCCCGGCGCAAACTCTGGGGCTGCACCCGATGTCCGTGCCGAATACGCGGTAACCAGATCCGCAGCCAACGGCCCGAGCGACTCACCATCGGCGGCCAAGTGATGAACCACCACTGCCAGTACGAACTCTTGCTCACCGATCCGGGCCAGCCTGACGCGCAGCGGCCACCGCTCGGCGACATCGAATCCCGTCAGTACCGCAGTCTCGACCTCGACGATCGAATCGACCTCGTCCCAGTCGAGCCGATTCTCAACCTCTGCAGTGGGCCACACCCGCTGGTAGGCCACACCGTCGTCGGAGGGGAACGTTGTCCGGAGGATCTCGTGGCGTGTGACGACATCTCCCACCGCGCTTCTGAGCGCAGCGGCATCCACCGGACCGGCGATACGCAACACCAGCGGGATGTTGTAGGCGGGCGACTCGGGATCGAAGCGGTTGATGAACCACATCCGCTGCTGCGCGAACGACAGCGGAATACGCTCTGGGCGGGGATCTGTCACCGTGATCGGTGCAAGCACTCGATCGGTGCTCGCCGCGCGCACAACCAGTTCACGCACAGTCGGAGCATCGAAGACATCTCGCACCGAGAAATCAACTCCCAGCACGGCGCCAGCTCGCGAGGCCAACCGCATCGCCGACAAGGAGGTACCACCCGCGTCAAAGAACGACTCGGTCACACTGACCCGATCTCGGCCGAGGAGTTCGGCGTACACGTCGGCGACCGACTGTTCGGCCTCACCTTCTGGTGCGACAAACTCCGCAGCGGGCGCCGTGAAATCCGGAGCAGGCAGCGCGCGACGATCCAATTTGCCCGCTGAATTCAGTACGACGTCGTCGAGCACCGCCCACACCGACGGCACCATATAGCCGGGCAACGACTGCCGTGCGTGCGCCTGAACTGCTTCTAGATTTACCGACGCGGGCGATAGGTAACCGACCAAGAACTCCCCGCCGGCAGCTGCGGTCGCGACCGTCGCCGCGGCGTGCACCACGCCCGGCCCTCCGGCGAGCACAGACTCGATCTCACCGAGTTCAATGCGTTGGCCTCGCAGCTTCACTTGGAAGTCCGTGCGGCCGAGGTACTCGATGTTCCCGCCTTCCCGGCGGCGCACTCGATCGCCCGTGCGGTACATCCTGGCCCCGGCTGCCCCGTTCGGATCGGCGACGAATCGCTCCGCGGTCAGTCCGGGCTGTGCCGAGTATCCGCGCGCGATCTGCACACCACCGAGGTACAGCTCACCCGGCACACCGTCCGGCACCGGACGCAGCCGACCATCGAGCACCTGCATCGCCGTATTCCAGACCGGAGTGCCGATAGTGACCAGCGCGGGGGCGTCGGAGACATCCGCCCAGCCGACCTCGACAGCCGCCTCAGTGGGCCCGAACAGGTTGTGGATCTCCACGGACGGCCAGATCCGATGCGCATGTGCCACCGTCGCCGGCGGCAGGGCCTCGCCGGAGGCGAACAGCCACTTCAACGAGGTGATTCGGGTGAGCCGGTCCGCGTCAACCACGTCGAGGAACACCGCAAGCATGGACGGCACAAAATGCACCGATGTCGCTTGGGACTGGTCGATCAGGTCCGCGATGTAGCTGGGGTCGCGGTGCCCGTCAGGAGCAGCTACGACTACTGTTGCGCCGGCCATGAGCGGCGCAAAGATCTCCGGCACCGACACGTCGAACGTGTACGGAGTCTTCTGGACGATCCGGTCACCGGCAGACCACCCGAACACATCCAGGCCCCACCACAACCTGTTGAGGATGGAGCGGTGCGAGACCGTCACCCCCTTCGGCAGGCCAGTCGACCCGGAGGTGAACAGCGTGTACGCGGCGTCGTCCGCGTGAATCGGCCGGAGCCGGTCGGCGTCGGACAACGGCCCCACCTCGACCGGAACCGGGACCGAGCAGTCGATCTCGACTACACGCAGTCCGTCTGCAGCAGCGATGACGTCCGGTACCGATCCCTGCTGCACCAGGACGAGCGCCATTCTCGAAAGGAACCGCATGTGCCCGAGTCGGTCAGCGGGCACCTCGACGTCGACCGGGACGTATTGGCCACCGGCAACGATCACCGCATGGACCGCCACCATCATCTCGACTGATCGGTCCATGCAGACGCCGACGGCAACCTCCGGTCCAACGCCGTCGACGAGCAACTCCCGCGCGAGCAGATTCACTCGCGCGCCGAATTCTGAATAGCCGACATCTCGGCCCTCGAAACGAACCGCGATCGCATCCGGTGTTGCCGCGATCTGCGACGCGACGGCGTCGCCAATCGACGTCGCAGGCGGGACGTCGACGATTGGGCCCCGCCCTTCGGCGAGCACGCGAGAAGCCTCATCGGGACCCACAAGGGCAGCGTCGCCGAGCGCCTGATCGGGATTTGCTGTCAGCGCGTCGAGCAGCGCCACGAAGCGGGCCGCCAACGCGGCGGTCCGCTCTTCATCGAATAGATCAGTCGCATAGACGAGCGAACCCGCCCAGTCCTGACCGTCCGCCGCCGAAGCGATCGTCACCGTGAGATCTAGCTGAGCAGGCACCACCGGCGGTGCCACGGGCTCAAATGTCAGACCGGCAACCTCCACC
The DNA here is from genome assembly GCF_049299075.1 of Gordonia sp. (in: high G+C Gram-positive bacteria). Classification (GTDB taxonomy): domain Bacteria; phylum Actinomycetota; class Actinomycetes; order Mycobacteriales; family Mycobacteriaceae; genus Gordonia. The sequence continues at coordinate 15,829 of NZ_JBAQWU010000248.1, read as the reverse complement.
GGCGCATTCGCGGCCGATGACGCCGGATCGAACGACAACATAATCTGCGCGAGCGGCGAGAACCCCTCGCTGCGCACCGGATTGAGCACCTCGACCAGCGATTCGAATGGCACATCCGAGTTTGCGAACGCATCGAGGTCGGTGTTGCGGACCTGAGTGAGAAGGTCGGCGAATCGCGCCCTCGGATCGATCTCAGCACGCAGGATTAGGGTATTGACGAACATGCCGACCAGTGGTTCGACTGCCGCCTGACCACGACCGGCTATCGGCGTGGCGATGGCGATGTCTTCGGTGGCAGTCATCCGCGCAAGCAGGACGGCCAGCGCTGCATGAACCACCATGAACGGTGTCGCCTCAAACTGGCGGGCGACCTCCGCCACTCGGGTCGCCACGTCCGCCGAGATCAGGAAGTCGACTTGCGCACCACGATTGGAGGCGACGGCTGGTCGCACACGGTCCACCGGTAATTCGAGAACATCCGGTAGTCCGGCCAGCTTCTGGCGCCAGTAGCCGAGCTGCCGCCCCAGGACGGATTCGGCGTCGTCCGCCGATCCGAACGCCTCTCGCTGCCAGAGGGCGTAGTCGGCGAACTGAACGTCGAACGGCGCGAATCGCGGTGCGACACCTGAGACGCGGGCGGAATAGGCGGTGACCAGATCCGTCACGAGCGGCAGCATCGACTCACCATCGGCGGCGATGTGGTGCGCAATAAGCGCGACAAGGTGCTCTCCGGGCTTGCTCGGCCAAGCCACTACCCGGAGCGGCCACTGCTGAGTGACATCGAAACCAGTGGAAGCACCGGCGACGAACTCGGCTTCATCCGCCGCCACCCGCCAGTCGAGCTGCTCGGCAACCCTGGAAGCCGAGGCGATGAACTGAACCGGTTGCCCGTCGTGTTCGGGGAACGTTGTCCGAAGAACCTCGTGACGGACGACGACATCCTCGACCGCGCTACGTAACGCCGACAAGTCCAAGTCGCCGGTCACCCGCAGAACAGCCGGGATGTTGTATGTCGGCGCGTCCGGTTCAAATCGATTGATGAACCAGATCCGCTCCTGAGCGAGCGAGAGGGGCAGCCGATCGGGGCGCTCATTCGGCGCACTCAGGGGCGGCAGAGCGTCGCCCATGTCCGCGACCTTCGACGCGAGGCCTCGCACGGTCGGTTCGGCGAAGATATCGCGCATATTCACATCGACCCCGAGCACCTCGCATGCCCGACCGACGATCCGCGCCGCCAGCAGCGAGTTGCCGCCGAGATCAAAGATCGACTCGGTGACACTGACTCGATCCAGCCCGAGGACGTCTCCGACAATCTCTGCCAACTGTTGTTCGACGTCGTTCCCCGGAGCGATGTACTCACCACTCCGCGCGATGATCGGATCCGGAAGTGCTTTCCGATCGAGCTTGCCGTTGACGTTGAGCGGCAGCTGGTCGAGCACCATCACGATGTCGGGGATCATGTAATCAGGAACCTTGGTTCCGGCAATCCGTCGCACACCGTCGACGTCCAGCGGACTTCCGTCTTTGGCCGCACCGACGATGTAGCCCACCAGCTGGTCCGGGTAGCCTTCCCGGATCTTGACGGTCGCCGCGGCAGCGTTGACGCCTACTGCCGCAAGCAGTCCGGCCTCCACCTCACCCAACTCGATGCGGTAGCCGCGAACTTTCACTTGGCCGTCGGCTCGGCCGAGGAACTCGAAACCGCCGTTGCGGACGATGGCGACGTCACCTGACTGGTACATCCGTCTTCCCGGCGCACCAAACGGATCGGCGACAAAGCGCGTGGCATTGAGTTCAAAACGTCCCGCGTAGCCGCGCGCCAATTGTTCGCCGGCAAGGTAGAGGTCCCCGGGAACGCCTTCGGGCACGCGGTTCAGCCGCGAGTCGAGCACGTACATCGCCGACCCAGGCAGCGCCGTGCCAACGTCGCTCGCATCGGTCGCCTCGACGAAGGCCGGAGTCAAGATTCGGCGCGTCATGTAGACGGTCGCTTCGGTCGGGCCATACATGTTGTTGAGCTGAGGCCCATCGTTGCCGTCATACCGCCGACGATCAGCGAACCAGCGACGAACCTGAACGAAGTCAAGGGCCTCGCCGACGAAGATCATCGATCGCACCGACGGGGACAGTCGCCCGGGATTGGGCTCGCGAACTGCCCCGGCCAACTGGTAAAACGCGGAAGGTGTCAGGTTCACTACTGAAACCTGTTCGCGCTCAAGAACTTTCACGAACTCGTTCGGGCTGCGGGTAGTGAGGTAGTCAAGCACCACCAAACGCCCACCAAACGCCAACGCCACCCAAATCTCACCGACAGAGACGTCGAACGCATACGACTGGAACATGGTCCAGACGTCGTCAGCGCGGTAGTCGTACTGATCCCCCATGGCACGCAACAGAGCCACGACATCCGCGTGAGTCACGACGACGCCCTTGGGCTTGCCCGTCGATCCCGAGGTGTACATCACATAAGCGGGATGCTCGGTGTTCACCACCTCAGGCAATCGAGCGATGAGCTCCGGAGTCGCCACCGCCACGAGACCGGCGACCGTCGACATCGGCGCCCCTAGTCCAGCCCAAGTTTCGAGCATCTCCGAATCAGTGACGACGACAGCCGGGACGGCATCGTCGACTATCGTTCGCAGCCGGTCGATCGGGTGCGAACGATCCAGCGGAAGATACGCGGCACCAGTCTTGACAACGGCGAGGAGGGTCACGATCAAGTCGTTGTCCCGTTCCAGGCCAACTCCTATGAGACGCTCTGGGCCTGCTCCGGCGGCCAGCAGACCCCCGGCTAGTTCGTCCGACCGCTCGTCGAGTTCCCGATAGGTCAGCGACCCGCCCCGCAGATCCGTCAGCGCGATGCGGTCTGGCGCCTTTTCGGCAACCACTGCGAGAATTCCAGGAAGGGACTGCAGGTCCCGGGCGCCGATCGTCTCGACTGCCGCCTGACGAAGAAGCGCCACCGCTGCCCGGAGATTCTCTGCGAGTTTGGCCGGATCACCGGCCGCCGCAACCGCGACACCGGGGGTCAGTGCAGCGTTAACCGCGACGTCGGCATCGATGCCTTGCGCCGCAAGCGCGACAGCGGTAGCCGAAACCTGGACGTGCAATCCGGCGAACGTCACCGGGCCCGTCGGCCCAGTGAACGCGACGGAATCGGGCCGGAGGTGGGCAGCGTAGGCGATCAACTCAACTGTCGAGGCCACCCCCCACGTGCTCGAAAAATCAGGCGTTCCAGAGGAAATACCACTCATGGACGCTGCACACTCTCTTCGTCGTAGGCGATCTGTTCTATGGCTGCTTCCGCGCGTCTCCGCAGTTCCGCGAATACCTCGCCAAGCCTCTCCGGTCCACCGGCCGCCACCATCGGGGCGAGGCTCATTACCGCAGTGGTCAGCGCTGCATCGGCATCCGGGAGCGCAGCCGCCATCGCCGTAGCCGTCACCGACAGCGTGGAGAACGTGACCTCCATGCCGCCCTCGCTGATCGCGATCGACTCCGGCGAGCTGACGGCCGCCGCGGCCACCAGCTCGTTGAGGGTTCGCGCGGTCTTGGCCGATGCGATGGACGCCCGCTCGGCGACGGTCGCGATGGATATGTCCCCCACCAGTACCTCGGGATCAGCGGCGATCGCCTCGAGAACTTGCCGATACCGTTCTGCGTATCGCTGCACGCTCGTCTCGTCGAACAAGTCGGTGGCGTACAGGAACTGCGCACGCATCCCTGCGCCCTTCTCCCCGGCCCCCAGTGCGGCCGGATCGTTCGGGAACAGCGTGAGCTGAAGGTCGACCTTGGCTGCGGACAGCTCCTCCGACACCGGCGTAATCGTCACGTCGTCGAGTGCCACGGATGGGAATTCCAGATTCTGGAAAGTGAACATCACCTGGAACACCGGATTCACCGCACTCGTGCGCTGCGCGCCGATCGCAGTCGCAACCGAATCGAAGGACACGTCCGTGTTCGCCATATCCGTGAGATCGTCGGTGCGGACGCGCTGCAGGAGGTCACCGAACGGCTCGCCCGGATCCACCCGAGTACGCAGGGCGAGCGTATTCACGAACATGCCGACAATGTCGTCCAGCGCAGCCTCGCCGCGGCCCGCGTACGGGGTTCCGATCACCACGTCACCGTGACCGCCGAGCCGGGCGAGGAGCACGGTGAGCGCCGCATGCGTCACCATGAAGAGCGAGGCGCCGAAGCGCCGAGCGACCTGGTGCAGCTGCTCGGCCAGTTCCGACGGTATCTCGAAGTCCACCACCGCGCCGGCGTAACTCGCGGTGGCGGGGCGCGACCTGTCGGCGGGCAGATCCATTGTCTCCGGCGCGCCGGAGAGCCGTTCGCGCCAGTAATCCAGTTGACGTTCGCGCTGACTGACCCCATCGCCGTCAGTCAACTCAAGTCGTTCTTCCTGCCACACGGCGAAGTCGGCGTACTGCACTGGCAGTGGCAGCCAGTGTGGGCCGTGTCCGGAATGGCGCGCCATGTACGCGGTCATGAAGTCATGGGCGAGAGGTGCAATCGACGCGCCGTCGGCGCTGATGTGGTGAATCACGAACACAATCACGTGATCGTCCTCGCCGAGTGCGAGAATCGCGATCCGCAAGGGCGGCTGCGTCGTGACGTCGAAGCCCTCGCCGGTGATCTCCGCGACACGCTCGGCCAGGTCGCCTTGCACCGCCACGGGAACCAAATCCAGTCCGGCCACTACCTTGTCGGCGCGTTCGATCAACTGAACAGGACGCCCACCGACCATCGGATAGATGGTGCGCAGGGCTTCCTGCCGTTCCACCAGATCGGCGCACGCGGCCTTCAGTGCGGCCAGATCCAGGGCACCCTGGAAGCGCAGCGCCATGGCGATGTTGTACGCGGCGGACGCCGGATCCGCCTGGTTCAGCAGCCACATCCCGCGCTGCACATCCGAGACCGGCACGAGCTCGGCGCGCGGTCGAGCGACCAGTTCCGGACTCGCCACCCCGATCGACAGGCTGGCAATGGCCGCGGCCACTCCCGCGACGGTCGACCCCTCGAACACCGTCTTCACCGAAACGGTCCGGTCAAGGACGCGCGACAGGCTCGTCGCCAGCTTCGCTGCCGACAGCGAGGTGCCGCCGAGATCGAAGAAGCTGTCGTGCGCTCCGACCTGATCAACGTCGAGCACCTGCGCGAATACCTCGGCGACCACCGATTCCATCTCATTGCGCGGCGGGAGATACGCGGCCGACCTGGTGAATTCGACCTCCGGTAGGCGGCTCCGGTCGATCTTGCCAACCACTGTCGTCGGGAATTCATCGACAACCGTGATCGCGCTCGGCACCAGGTGCGCGGGCAGCAGTTCAGTTGCATGCCGGTGCAACTCTGCCGAGGTGATCGTTGCGCCGTCGACCGGGCTGACATACGAGACCAGCACGCTCTCACCGCCCGGCCCCTTGACACCCAGGCTCAGAGCATTGGCTACCGCCGGGTGCACCGCCAGAACCGCGTCGACCTCACCCGGTTCGATACGCATGCCGCGCACTTTGAGTTGGAAGTCGCCGCGTCCGCGATAGGTCAACCGGCCATCGGCGCGGCGGATCACCATATCGCCGGTTCGGTACATGCGCCGTCCCGGCTCGAACGGGTTGGCAACGAAAGCCCCAGCCGTCTGGCCTGCACGGTCCAGGTATCCAAGCGCCAATTGGTCACCGGTCAGATACAGCTCGCCGAGCACGCCGAGCGGCGTTACCTGCAGCGACGTATCGAGGACGAGGGCACCGACGCCGTCAATCGGGCGTCCGATGGTGATCTCATCAGCCGCGCGCAACGGTCCGTCCACCGTGGCCCAGATCGTCGCTTCCGTCGGCCCATACAGATTGAAGAAGCGGCAACCACTGGCAGCCCATCGGCGCATCAACTCGGGCGGGCACGCCTCTCCTGCGCTAAGCACACACTGCAAAGACGGGACGTTTCGTGGATCCACGGTGCTCAACGCCGACGGAGTCATCACCGCGTGAGTGACACGGTGGCGAGCGATGAACCGCTCCAGGTCACGGCCCGCATACGTGTGCACGTCGGCCACCACCAGCGATCCGTTCGCTGCCAGCGCCATCAGCAATTCGAAGACTGAGGCGTCGAAGCTCGGTGAGGCTACGTGCAAAACCCTGGATCCGGCGTTGAGGGCGAGGCGGCGCCGCTGATTGTCGAGCAGGTTCGCGAGACCACGATGTGGCACCGCGGTGGCCTTCGGAAGGCCGGTGGAACCCGACGTAAAGATCAAATAAGCGGCATCGTCTAGCGCGGCGATCCGGACCAGCTCGGTGTCGCTGATCGGGCGACCGCTGCGGCCGGCCAGGTGCAGTTCCGTGGCCTCATTGTCGACGACGATCCACTCGGTCCAGTCGTGCCCACTCAGTTCCACACCCGTGACGGTGAGTCCCACGCGCGCGCCACTGGTCGACAGCATCATCGCCCGCCGGTCCGCGGGATGCCGCGGATCGATGCTGACGAAAGCGGCGCCGGTCTTCGCTACGGCGACGCTCGCGAGCACCGACAGCTCCGACCGCGGCATCGCGACCGCGACGACATCGCCGGGGCCCACTCCCCGGGCGATAAGTTCACGCGCCAGCTGATTCGACCGCATGCCGAAGGCCTCGTTGCTGACAACCTCCGAACCGATCAGCGCAGGCTGCTTCGGTTCTGCCCGAATCTCCATTTCCTGGAGGAGTTCGCGGAAGGTCCTCGGCTCAACCTTGTCGCTGCGGTCCGCGACTTGCGCGATCTCCTCACCCGAGAGCAACGCAATTCTGCCAACCGGCCGCGCGGTGTCGACGGCCATCGCAATAAGGAGGCGTTCGAGGTAATCGGACAGCCGCTGCACGGTGTCTCGCTCGAAAACGTCGGTCGCATACGAAAATTCGAGAGAGACGGCGCCGTCTGCGAACTGGGTCGCGGTGATCGCGAGATCGTACTTGGCCACTTCTGGTCGTGCTTCGAGTGCCTCGACCCCCGACCCCGCCAGTACGTTCTGGTGGTCGGCGATCATCGTGAAAGCCACCTGAAACAAGGGGCTGTGCGTCATCGAACGGGGGTGACCAACGGCTTCTACGATCGCTTCGAACGGAGCCGACGAGTGCTCGAGCGCAGAGGTCCGCACCTCGTGGGCGTGCCTCAATACATCGCCAATGGTGTCGCCCGGCCGCACCCGCGTGCGCAAGACGACGGTGTTGACGAACATCCCAATCAGACCCGCGACTTCCGGATGGTCGCGGCCAGCCACCGCGGTTCCGATAGCTACGTCGTCAGTATTTGCCACGCGCGCCAGCAGTGCCGCCAGCGCTCCATGTAGCACCGTGAATGGGGTGACCTGCGCTTCACGCGCCAAGCGCCGGAGTGCCGTAAGCGCCTCATCCGACAGTTCCGTGTCAACAAATGCGCCCGCTCCGGTGGCCGGACTGGTCCGAGGACTGTCAACCGGGAGGGCCAGCTTCTCCGGTAGATCCGCAAGCTGACCAGTCCAATAGGCCAATTCGCGCCCGAGTTGCGAGTCCTCGTCCGCCGGATCGCCGAGCACTTCGCGCTGCCAGAGCGTGAAATCCGCGTATTGGATCGGGAGCGCATCCCACACCGGAACCGTGCCGGCAGCGCGCGCGGCATACGCCGTAAGGAGGTCGCCAATCAACGGCACCAGCGACGCGCCGTCTCCGGCGATGTGATGCAGGACGGTCAGCAGGACGTATCCGCTAGGTTGTCCATCCTCGACCACCGTCACCAGCGAGAACCGCACCGGAAGCTCGACGGTAAGATCAAATCCCGCCATCACCTCTGCCGTGACGACCGCGAGTACCTCGTCTGCAACGGCGGCCGCACGGCGCAGCGCGAACTGCGCTTTCTCGGGCGACAGTATCTCTTGCACCGGTTCGCCGTCGACGGAGGGGAAGAGTGTGCGCAGCGACTCGTGCCGCACAAGCAGGTCCGCCAGGGCAAGTTCCAGCGCGTCGACGTCCAGATCAGCCGGAAGACGGACTGCGCCGGGCATGTTGTAGGCCGGAGATTCAGGCTCAACGCGGTTGATGAACCACAGCCGCGTCTGCGGATACGACAGCGGGATCAAGTCCGGGCGCTCCATCCGCACAAGCGCCGGAAGCGCGGACCCCCCGACTACCGGCCGGGCAGCAACAGCGAGATCGGCAACCGAGTCGCTGGCGAATATTGCACCCAAGGCCAGGTCCAGCCCGGCCGTAGTTCGTGCTCGGGCTGCCAGCCGCGCGGCCGTCAGAGAGTCTGCACCGAGGTGAAAGATGTTGTCGCGCATACCGATTCGCTCGACACCCAGCAACTCACTGATCAATTCAGCGAGCAGCACTTCCGCCTCTGACTCCGGCGGAATGAACTCCGTGGCGCCTTGGAGGATCACCGGCGTAGGCACCGGCAGTGCCCGACGATCGAGCTTTCCGGAGGCATTGACCGGGAACGCGTCCAGAACCATCACCGCTGCCGGAACCATGTGTCCGGGCAGGTGGCGTGTACACAAACGCCGTAGACGATCTGCTTCGAAACCGTCCGGGCCGTCCGTATCCGACAAACGGACGAACGCGTTCAGCGAACTTCCTGACTCATCCACCATCACCACGGCCCCGACCACCGAATCATCGGCGAGTAGCGTCGCTTCGATCTCACCGAGCTCGACGCGCTGGCCACGAATCTTCACTTGGAAGTCGGTTCGTCCGAGGTATTCGATTTGACCTCGGTCGTTCCAGCGGACCAGGTCGCCCGTCCGATACAGCCGGGCCCCGTCGTCAAACGGATCGGCAACAAATCGCTCCGCGGTCAACCCCGGACTTCCGACATATCCGTCGGCCAACTGCACACCAGACAGATAGAGTTCACCAGCTACGCCGACAGGCTGCCGCCGAAGCCTGCTGTCGAGCACCATCGTCCCGGTGTTGGCAACGGGAACTCCGATAGGGGTCTGCTGATCGCCGGGCTGCACCACATACTGGGTGACGTCGACCGCAGCTTCCGTCGGACCGTAGAGGTTGACGATCTGGGCGTCGCTCAGGACACCCACCCGTTCGGCGAGCGCCGTCAGGAGCGCTTCACCGGAGACGAACAGTCGTCGCACCGCAGCAAGGGTTTGGGAGTCGAGGCCCTCGGCGAAAACATCGAGCATCGACGGAACAAAGTGCAGCGTCGTGACTGCGCGCTCGGCGATGAGCTCGGCGAGGTATGCCGGATCGCGATGCCCACCTGGCTTTGCGATCACCATCGTGGCGCCCTGTTGGAGCGGCCAGAGAAGCTCGATCACGGACGGATCAAAAGTGAACGGAGTCTTGTACAGCCAGGTGTCATCGGCCCCGATCGGGAAGTCCTGCTGGACCCATGCGAGGCGGTTGAGGAGTGCGCGGTGCGATACTTGCACACCCTTCGGGGTACCGGTGGATCCCGAGGTGAAGATGACGTACGCGGCCGCGTCCGTTGCGAACTCGACGGCGCGCTCCGGCCGGGATTCACCCGCGGAGGGTTTGACGGTCAGCCCAGAATCGTGCAGCGCCTCCTGGTCGACGACGAGCCTCGGTGAAGCGGTCGCGAGAATGAGTTCGCAGCGATCTGCCGGGAGTTCGGGATCGACGGGGACAAAAGCCGCCCCCAGCGTCAGGGCACCGTAGATCGCCGCGACCTGTCCGACACTGCGGGGCACCGCGATCGCGACGCGGTCACCGGCTCGAACGCCCTGATCTCGCATCCATTCGGCGGCCTTGCGCCGGAGCAGGTCAAATTCTCTATACGTCCAGCTTTCGTCACCGTCGACGACGGCGATGGCCGCCGGCGCAGAACGCACACGTGTCGCGAAGAGGTCTAAGAGGTGTCCGTCGCCGGTTTCTTCGGCCGTCCAGTCACGGTGGGGCCCGGCTTCAAAGCCGCAGAGTTCGGTCAGCTCACCGGGAAGCAGGAGATCGAGCGCATCGATGCGTTGTTCCGCGTCGGCCGCAAATCGCGCGAGGAACTCGATGAACCTGCGGTGGTGTTCATCCAACTCATCTTGTCGGTACAAATGCGGGTTACCGTGCACGTCGACGACCAGCGGCGCACCTGGTCCTGATTGATACAGGTTGAGGAACAGGTCCTCCAAGACACCCGAAGACAGAATCCGGTACTCGAGGTCGGTGCCGTCGATTTCGATCGGGGCGTCGAAGAGCACCATATTGATCACCGGGCCGAAGCCCATCGAATTCCCGTCGAGGCCCGCGTCTCGGCGAATATCCTCTGTCCGGTAGCGCTGGTGTCGGAGCGCGCCAGTCATCTCCAGGAGTGCGGCGCCGATCACCTCGCGGACCGTCGCACCGGAGAAATCGGTGATCCGCACGGGAAGAACATTCGAGACCATTCCGCCCGAGTTCTTGATCTTCGCATTGGCACGCCCGGTGATCGGCAGGCTAAGCACCACGTCGTCACTACCTGTCATGCGTGACAGGAAGGCGCTGAAAGCAGCGGTCAGCACCGCCGCGATCGAACTGCTAGTTTCGCGAGCGAGCTGGTCGAGCTGTCGCTGCAATTCCGACGGCAGCGGTGCACCGGCCACCAGATTGCCGAAGGAGAGCGGCGCGGTCGCCGTGGTACGGGAGAGCGTCACCCGCTCGGGCAGGTCGCGAACGCGCTGCAGCCAATGCTCTCGATCAGTTTCGCGTCGTCCGCTGTCACGGTACGACTCCTCGTACTCGACGATGCCAGCAAGATTCAGCATCAGTTTCGGCTTGAGCTCTTCGCCGCGGCGCCGCGCGTTGTAGCGGTCGAGCAGACGGCGCATATTGGTGAAGGCCGCATAGCCGTCGATGATCAAGTGGTGTGCCCGCTGGTACCAAATGGTGTGGTCATCAGCGACGCGAAGGATCGCAACCACAATCAACTGATCGTTGATCAAATCGACAGGACGACGGAACTCGTCATTCATCCAGGCCTTCGCCTCGTCGAGCGGATCGGGGTTCCCGCGGAAGTCGATGAGATCGACCTTCTGGTCGTAGTCGACGTCGACATACTGCATCGGCACGCCATCGACCTCGGTCAGCCGGATGTACGGCGTTTCCAGTTCACGACCGACCTCGTAGCTGCAATCCATAAAAAGCTCGATGTCGAAACCGCCCGGCTGGTGCCGGATATCGACATACTGCGCGATGTTGACCGAGTAGTCAGGAGAGAGTCGGTCAGCAAACCACATGCCCCGCTGCGCGGGCGTGAGAGGTAGCAGTTCGTGGCGCGCACGATCCGGTCCGGCATCTCCGTCTGGGTTCGCCTGCTCGTCGTACATCGTGCGCCTCCCTTCTCCTTGTTTCATTTCCGCCACCGAGTCACCTGCCTGCTGACAGGACCTCACCTACCGGCTACTCACACCTCCGCGTCCCGATCCAATCGGCTTCCGTTCAATCTCACCACGCGGCACCGACGCTTCACAGCGCGATGTTCGATGTTTACATGACATGGCACGCACCGGATTGCGGTGGCCTGCGAGTACTCGCGAACATGCCGACATCTCGGTTCGGGAAATCATCCGTTCGGTGTACATAGTCATCTCCCGGCCGCGGCACGGCGATACCCGCGGAGCGCCGGATAGGTGGTCAACGCCATGATGACCACCACCCAGATCACCACCTTGATCAGATTGCCTGCGAGTGGTCCGCCCGCGGCCAGTGCCCGCATCGTGTCGATCGCGGGTGTCATCGGCTGATTCGCGACGATCGGCTGCAGCCAGACCGGGTACATATCGACGGGCGAGAATCCGGAATTGAAGAACATCAACAGCGACGACAACAGTCCGAGGTAGGGCACAAGCGGGGCACCCGGGCGCGAGTTGACTGCCAAACAGAGGGTGAGCATCGCAAATGCCGTGCCGAACGCGACCGCGACCACAAAAATCCCGATTGCCGGGCCGACGCCCTGCGTGAATCGGAAGCCAATCGCGAAGCCCGCAATCACCAGGCAGAAGGTCGTCAGGAGAGCTCGCAGCGACTCGGCGGCTACCCGCGCAGTAAAGTCCGCTCCGCGATTGATCGGCAGCACGTACAGCCGGCCAAGCAGACCCGTCTTACGCTCCATGTTGAGGCGGGTGGCCGAGACCACCGAGCCGAACATCGCGCTGGTCAGAATCACCAGCGGTACCGTGCCGTAAACGCTGTCCATTCCGGTGGCCGATCCGATGACGTCGCCCAGCACGACCTTGAACATCACCATCGTCAGCGCGGGGAAGACTAAGACCTGAATCAGCGTCGGCACATCACGTACCGCAACCAGCAACTGCCGGACCGTCAAGATCTGCGTCTGCTGCCACCAGGCACCAACCGACTGCTCCGGCAGCAGCTGCGGCGCGTCCATGTCACGAACCTCGCTTGCGGCGGTCATCGGGCGGCCTTCCGGGTTCCGAGTACCAGCAATACCGCCGCCACCGCGAACAGACCCAGGGTCCACCACAGCGTCGGCTCGAAGCGTTGCCAGTCGAGAATGCCGCCGATCGCGTCGCGCATGGCCTTAGTGACCTGAGAAATCGGCTGATACTCGACAAAACCCTGTATCCACTCCGGAAACTGGTTCAGCGGGATAAACCCCGTCGACAACATGCCGAGGATCAGCGTCGGGAACGCCACCAGCTGGCTGGTCGCCTCCGGACTTTTCGCAACGAGACCGATGCCATCGGCGCACAGCGTAAGGGCCATTCCGATCATGGCAACCAGGAGCACCGCAATCGCCGCACCGGTGACTCCCCCGCCGTACTCCTCCGGTACCGGGCGCCAGCCCATGATCAAACAGGTGATGAGGCCGCAAGCCAGCGCCACCAGCAACAGCACAAAATTGGTCGCCGCACGCGCCAAGAAAGGCACCGCCGTCGGCATCGGCATAACGCGGAAGCGCGTATGTACACCCTCCTGCCCGTCGACCGCCGCTCGCATGGACGCTGACGACGCAACGAAGGCCGCGGACTGCAGCATGATGACCGGCATCAGATACTGCGCGTAGTCGATCGTGGCGACTTGAGCGACAGCTTCCCGGAGCGGCAGGTAGAAGCAGATCGCCAGCAGCGCCGGCGAAACGAACGCAAAGATGAACTCGCCGTTGCGGAACACTTTGAGCAGGCCACGAGTGGTGAGCACCCACCACTGTTGCAGCGGGCTGAGGCGACCCGTAGGCGGTTCGAGAGTAGCGGCGGGAACCGTATCCGCAGCGGTCACCGTCATCGCTTCTGATCGCCCTCCCCGCGACTCGCCACGCTAGCGTCCGTGGCCTGAGCCGCCGGATCCGTCAACGCCAAGAAGACCTCGTCGAGCGACGGTCGGCGCAGGGCAATGTCGGCCAGCGGAATCTGGTTCGCTTCCGTCCGCTTAAGCACCTCGGCCAGCGTGGCCGGCCCCGCGGACGCGGGGACCGACAGCGTGCCAGGACGTTCGTCGAGGTCAGCGGCATCCGGACCGAGCAGGTCGTGCAATGCCGCCCGGAGCCGCGGCAGGTAGGCGGGGTGCACCGGGGTGATCTCGCAGTAAGCGACGCCCGTCGCCGCCTTCAGCTCGTCGGACGTGCCTTCAGCGATGACTCGGCCCCTATCGATCACAACAATGCGATCGGCAAGCATATCGGCCTCTTCGAGATATTGCGTGGTCAGCAGGACGGTCACGCCCTGGTCGCGGAGTCGCTCGACCAGCGCCCACACTTCCTGACGGCTCCGCGGGTCCAGTCCGGTCGTGGGTTCATCAAGAAAGACGACCGTCGGCTCAGTCACCAGACCGCAAGCGATGTCGATACGACGACGCATGCCGCCCGAGTACTGCCCAACCTTGCGGTTCGCCGCCTCGTCAAGCCCGAAGGTCGCCAGCAACTCGTCTGCACGCTTCTTGGCGGCCTTCTTTTTCAGTCCGAGTAGTCGCCCGAACAAGATCAGGTTCTCGCGTCCGGTCAGGCCCTCATCGAGGGCAGCAAACTGCCCGGTGAGCATGACGCTGCGGCGTACACCCGACGCATCTTTGACGACATCGCAGCCGTTCACGGTGGCCGTGCCCCCGTCTGGCTTCAGCAGTGTGCAAAGCATGTTGACCGTCGTCGTTTTCCCTGCCCCGTTCGGCCCGAGGATCGCCACAATCCGGCCCTTATGGACGGTAAGACTGACATCGTCGACAGCCACCATGTCTTTGAATACCTTGCGCAGACCTTTCGCCTCGATGGCCACCTCGCGGTCGTCGGTGGCTGTGCCGATCGGCACCAGGTCGAGGGCGGGGAACGCCACAGTGCGCAACTGCGCGCGCGCCAGCTCGTCTGGCGAACTGATCGGCTGTGGGGGAGCCGGGCGGGTCACATCCCACGACGGTTTACCCACTGGGAGCTTTCGCTCCAGCGGCGGTGCGGTGCTGGCTAGGCCGTCGACGACCTGAGTCTGCTGCCGATGCCAGCCAAGACCCGGGACCACCCAGGTACCGGTCGACCGTTGGCCATCCTCACCGCTGGCATCACCGCGGCCGTGTCGACCGCTGCGGACCGCTTCCGGCGGAGTCACCGAAGTCGGCCGTGCGAGTGGCTGCACGATCGGACCAGCACCGGCCGACGGCGCCGGAGGCGTCCCGTTGAGTTCGTTGCGCCAGGACCGGAGTTGACGCAGGGTCGGATCATCTTCCGACTGCCACGAGAGTGGCTCGCCCACCGAGTAGTCGGCGGCCATTGGCGCCGACTGATCGATCGATGCGCGAGCGGGTCCACGGGGGATGGAATCCTGATCGCGATCAGTCATATCGTCCTAGCGGTCGGCGGTGGATACAAGTTCCGGCACGGGCGGCCCGGAACGTCTGACGGCGGCGCGGTCCACTGCACCAACAAGGATATCGACCCAGGCGCACCATCCGTTTCAGCCCAACGAAACTTGAGACTGATCGGATGACACATCCCAGCACGAGTCCCCCGGTCTGGTGACACGCACTTTAGGCTTTTCAACGACGACTGCGGCCCACCTCCCCGAAGGGCGATGGGCCGCAGCTGTGTTCTGTTCACGTCGGAGTGTGGAGACCTACTTGGCCTTCTCCAGCACCTCGACCAGACGCCAGCGCTTGGTGGCCGACGTGGGTCGGGTCTCCATCAGACGAACGCGGTCGCCGATGCCGGCTTCCTGCGCCTCGTCGTGCGCCTTGACCTTACTGGTGGTCCGGATGATCTTGCCGTAGAGCCGGTGGCTCTTGCGATCTTCCAGTTCCACCACGATGGTCTTGTCCATCTTGTCACTGACGACGTAACCGATCCGCTCCTTGCGGCGGTTGCGATCTTCGACGTTCACGTTCTGGTCCTCACTCATGCGTCGTCACCCTCCGGTCCGGACGCCAGGCCCAGCTCGCGCTCGCGCATGACGGTGTAGATACGTGCAATCTCACGACGCACGGTCCGCAGGCGGCGGTTGTTGTCGAGCTGGCCGGTGGCCATCTGGAAACGAAGGTTGAACAGCTCTTCCTTCGACTCCTTCAGGCGATCAACCAGGTCAGTGTCGCTGAGCTCACGGAGCTCACCAGCAGCGATTCCAATTGCCATCAGAACTGCTCCTCTCTGGTCACAATCCGGGTCTTAATGGGGAGTTTGTGCTGCGCGCGACGCAGGGCCTCGCGAGCAACTTCCTCATTGGGGTAGGTCATCTCGAAGAGGATCCGACCCGGCTTGACCGGGGCGACCCACCACTCGGGCGAACCCTTACCCGAACCCATGCGGGTTTCGGCAGGCTTCTTCGTGATCGGGCGGTCCGGGAAGATGTTGATCCAGACCTTGCCGCCACGCTTGATGTGGCGGTTGATCGCGATACGAGCGGACTCGATCTGACGGTTGGTGATGTAAGCGCCTTCCAGCG
>NZ_JBAQWU010000247.1:0-3230 GCF_049299075.1 Gordonia sp. (in: high G+C Gram-positive bacteria) | reverse complement strand
GGCCAGGAGCGCGGCGTGCGCGCGAGCGGCGACACCGGGTTCCACCGGGCGCGCCGAATCGGCAAGAGCGGCGAGCCAGTCCTGTGCCTGCGCGGCATCGTCGGGCATGGCCCCGGCGAGCAGCGGGCGCAGCGTATCGGCAGCCGGATGGTCGAACGGATCGAAGAGGCCGCGCCACGTCTCGTCGTCGGGGTGGCGGTATTCCGCCAGCCGACGGCCGTGGACGACGACGTGGCGGCGTAGCCACCAGCTGGTGTAGCCGCCGGCGTCAGTGAGCGCCTCGACGATCAACCGATCGCCCGCGAGTAGCTCCAGCGCGCGCGGCCAGCACGCCGGGTCCACCAGTTCCAGGTCGCGGACGGCCACCAACGTCTCCGGTGGCACCTCGAGGTCGTCCCACCACTGTTCCTCGGCGTCGAGGTGATGGTCGGGACCGGTCGGCAGGTCGGCGCGCAGCAGGGTGAAACCCCAGCCCGCACCAGCCCGGCGCAGCGCGTGCTCGCCGTAGGCCGCAACGACGGCCGGCGCCACGATCTGCAGTGGCTCGTCGTCATACAGCACCTCGCGGACCGGGCTGCCGGGCAGCAGGAGTTCGTCGATTTCCCGCGGCTCGCCAGCGCCATCCACTGGGACGCGCAGCGTGCCGACCCACGACGGCACCACCGGATCGACGTCGCGCCCGCCGAGCAGGGTGAGGATGGCGTCAGCGAGTTCTTCGTGTTCGTCGTCGTCGCCGTGGGTCAAGAGTTGCGCCAACGCGGGATCGGACAGCACCTCGGTGACCGAGAGTCGCACCAGACCCAACCGCTCCAACAGCGGGTGGTAGGCGGCCGCGGCGACCCCTCGGATCCAGTCCAATCGCGGTTCCATCCCGGGCGGAAGATCCACGAGAGCCAGACCGCGCACGCCGCGGTGCAGCCGGCCGTCCGTGCGCGGCACCGGAAGCGCGCCCAACTCGTCGGCATCGGAGGGCCGTTGCACCAACGGGTCCAGGGCCGCGTACAGCCGCGCCCACCAGTGCGGCTCGCGCTCCACCCCAGACAACAGATCGGCCACCTCGGCGAGGCTCAACTCACGTGCCCCCAGTTGTCGCAGCGCGCGGGCCGGTGCGCCGTCACTGACAGAGGGGGCGGCTAACGGCTCGATCAACTCCCCGAGCAGGGCGGCGAGCGGTTCGGTCAGACCGGGCAGGATCCAAGTGCGGTCGGGCGTTAAATCCCCGGCGGCGGAAGTGACGGCGGCCGGCACCCACCGGGCCGCGGCCAGCTCGGTGAGCACCGCCGCGCGCAAGATCACGTCCTCGCGACCGCCGCCGAGCGCCGGAGCAGGCACCAGCAGGTACCGCTGCTCGGCAGGTGCCAGCAACACCAAGTCGGTGTACCCGGCGGCGGCGGTAGCCGGATCGGCATCGGGATGCAGTCCGCGACGATCCGGGGTGAGCGGCAGATCGGTGATCAGCCGGGCCGGCAGCGTGAGGGGAATCTGGGTGGGTGTCGGGCTGCGCAGGTAGTCGTGCCGGAGTGGTCGTAAGACTGCCCCCTCGACTTGCACCAGCCACCGGTTACCGCCCGCGGAGCTCTGCAACCATCGCGCGATCACCCGCCCATCGCCGTCGGCGATCTCCACGTGATCGCCGCCGTCGACTCGGGCGATCGTCTCGCCGCCGACGACGATCGTGCCCAGCGCGGGCAGTTCCAGCAGCAGATCGGGGGCCTCAGCGCGAGCCTGCACCAGGAGGTCGGCCGCCTGCTCCGGCGTCGCACAGTGCAGCACCACTTCGGTGGCGAAACCGCCAGCCGGGCGCTCGGCGAGCGGCCAGGCGAGTCGCTGCGCCGGAACTACCGCCCCGGGCAGCTCGGCACTGGTGCGTTCTCGGTCAAAGGTGATCGATCCCGAGACCGACAGCACATCGACGCGATCGACGAACGACGTTGCCCGGAAGCCGACCCCGAAACGACCGACCGCGGCCTCACTTTTTGGGCTGACCCGCAGAGCGGTGAGCGCGCGCACGCCGTCAATCGAGAGTGGCGTCCCACTATTGCCCACCCGCAGCAACGGTCCGTCGGCCCGGACGTCGATCATCCCCGGCTCGGCAGTGCCGACGGCAGCATCAGCGGCGTTGGCCGCCAGTTCGGTGAACCAGCGGTCCCGGTAGCCGATCTGCGCCAGGTCGGCCTCGGCGGCCACGTCTTCGGCGAGCCTGGTCGGCGAATCGCGCCAGCCGGCGAGAGTGACAGCGCGCAGCGAATCAGTACCGAACGGATCCGCGGCGGAAGAATCAGTCAGCGCTGACGGTGACATCTACTTCGACGGGGACATCTACTTCGACGGGGACATCTACTTCGACGGGAGCCACGATCTGCACGATCTCCACCGCACCGTCGTCGTAGGCGTCGAATGCCGGGCTGCCCTGCCCGCCGGGCGGCATCGGGGTGTCCGAGTGAGCACCGCAGCCGTACTCGGCCGATACCGCCACCCCGTCCGCGCCGTATTCGTTCGCACAGACGCCGAACGACGGGCGCAGGGCACCGGTGATCGGAAGGAAGAACCCGCACGCCGCGCACTCAAAGCGGGAATTCTGGGCCATCGGCGACGATGGGCCGCGGTCACCGTCGTACCAGCGCTGGGCCGCCTCGGCCCGGCCGTCGAAGGAGAGCAATCGTTTGCGCCCCAGGCCGATCTCAGCCACCACTTGGCCGACCTGATCGCGGTCGATCGGGTCGACATCGAGAGTGTCGATCTGCCCGGGTACTAGGCGTGGATCGTCTGGGGCCGCCGCCAGTAGGTCGCCGGGACCCAAGTCGCCCGCGGAGACACGCGCCGACCACGGCACCCATTTCGGCGAAAGCAGCGCACCGTCGCCAGGCAGCAGGACCACCTCGGAGACCGTCAGTTCGGTCGACCCAGGCGAACCAGCCAGCACGACGCACCACTGCCACCCGCGGTACCCGCTCAGTTGCGCGTGGAAGTAGTGCGCGACCGCGAAATCGTTCTCGATACGCGAGCCAAGGTGACCACCGGGGTTCTCCCCCTCGGCCACCAGCACATCCCGGGCAAAGGCCTCGGCACGCTGCAACAGGTCTGTCTGCACTGCGACAATCACTCCTTTAGTGTGCAACAACCGGACCCTCGAATGCACTTCGGCACCGATAGGGAACAATCGGTGGGGTGACGTTCCGACCTCCGCGCGACAACCCGCCGCCGCCCGGCGGCCCCGCGCGGTCGCGGCG
>NZ_JBAQWU010000246.1:0-3403 GCF_049299075.1 Gordonia sp. (in: high G+C Gram-positive bacteria) | reverse complement strand
GGCTCAGGGTGAACCCGACTCCGTCGGCTCAGGGTGAACCCGACTCCGTCGGCTCAGGGGGCGACGAAGGGCTCAGGGAACAACGATATGGATAGGGAGCGACAAAGTGATTCGTAGTGTGCTGGTGGCCAACCGCGGGGAGATCGCCGTCCGCGTGATCAGGACCCTGCGCGATCTCGGGATTCGATCGATCGCGGTGTACTCCGATGCCGATGCGCATGCCCCGCATGTGCGGGCCGCCGATGTTGCGGTACGGCTGGGCCCGGCCCCGGCCGCACAGAGCTATCTGGACATTGCCGCGGTGATCGGCGCCGCCCGGCAAACCGGTGCCGACGCCGTGCACCCCGGTTATGGGTTTCTGTCGGAGAACACCGAATTCGCGGCGGCCCTGGCCGAGGCCGGGATTGTCTTTATCGGGCCGCCAGCCTCGGCCATCGCCACGATGGGCGACAAGATCACCGCGCGCGCTGCGGTCACCGAACGCGGTGTTCCCGTGGTGCCCGGGCTGTCCCGGCCCGGTCTCACCGATGACGATCTGATCGCCGCGGCCCCGGACATCGGCTTCCCGGTGCTGATTAAGCCGAGCGCCGGCGGCGGCGGCAAGGGTATGCACCGCGTCGACGATCCGGCCGAGCTGCCCGGAGCGCTGGTCACCGCGCGCCGCGAAGCCGCAACGGCATTCGGCGACGATGCGCTCTTCCTGGAGCACTTCGTGCTGACTCCCCGGCATATCGAGGTGCAGATCCTGGCCGACAATCACGGCACGGTGATCCACCTCGGGGAGCGGGAATGCTCGCTCCAGCGCCGCCACCAGAAGGTGATCGAGGAGGCGCCGTCGGCCCTGCTCACGCCGGAGACCCGCGCCCGCATCGGGGCGGCGGCCTGCGATGCAGCGCGCAGCGTCGGCTACACCGGTGCGGGCACCGTGGAGTTCATCGTCTCGGCGGCGGCACCGGACGACTTCTTCTTCATGGAGATGAACACCCGCCTGCAAGTGGAGCACCCGGTCACCGAGTTGGTCACCGGCATCGACTTGGTTGAGCAGCAGGTGCGAGTCGCCCGCGGCGAGCGATTGGAATTCACCCAGGACGACATCGTGCTGCGCGGGCATGCCATCGAGGCGCGTGTGTACGCCGAAGATCCGGCGCAGGGCTTTCTGCCGACCGGCGGCACGGTGCGGACCCTACTCTGGCCCGAACAGGCCGTCGGGGTACGCATCGATTCCGGGATCGACGCTGGATCGGTGATCGGCAGTGACTACGATCCGATGCTCGCCAAGGTGATCGCGCACGGCACAGACCGCGCCGAAGCGCTCGACCGGCTCGACGAAGCGTTGGCGGACACCGCACTGGTCGGGGTGGGCACCAACATTGATTTCTGCCGGCACGTGCTGGCCCAGCCTCGGGTGCGGGCGGCGCAGCTCGACACCGAACTGCTCGACCTCCTGGTCGCCGACTACGCCCCCGCCGAGCCGACGCCGCCCGCGCTGATCGCCGGGGCACTGGGCACCCTGGACCTGGGCAGTGCCGACGAGCTGTGGGCTGCCGCAGTCGCTTTCCGGATCGGCGCGCCGTCGCCGATCGTGACGCGACTGGTCTGTGCGGGCCGCCGCTACACCGTGTCGGCGCGCGTCACCGCATCGGACACCCGCACCCTGCAGGCCGAGGTCACCATCACCGAGGATGCCGTTGAGCTATGGACCGGCGCGGTGTACCTGAAGCCGCGTGGCGGCCACGCCGTCACCGTGCGGTGCGACGGAGTGGGGACGCGCTGGGTCGTCGAACAGACCCCGCCCGCGCGTACCGGTGGGGCGCAACGCTGGGTGCACGGCGACGGAAACACCTGGGTGATGACCACGGCGCACACCCTGGCCTCGTCCGACGCGGAACAATCCGCCGGTGACGTGCGCAGCCCGATGCCGGGCACCGTCGTCGCGGTACCCGCACGTGATGGCACCGCGGTGGCTGCGGGTGCGCCGCTCGTCGTCGTCGAAGCCATGAAGATGGAGCACACGTTGCGGGCCCCGCTCGCCGGTATCACCAAGGTCATGGTGCGGGCCGGACAGAAGGTGGATGCTCAGCAGGTGCTGGCCATCGTCGAAGCAGAGAACGCCGAAGCAGCGGCAGAGAAGGAAGATCGTTGATGGAACTGACCCAGGAGTACACCGACCTGATCGGCAGCGTGCGCGACTTCGCGCAGCAGGTGGTCGCACCGGTGTCGTATCAGCACGATCGGGATAAGACTTTTCCGTACGAGGTGGTCGCCCAGATGGGGGACATGGGGTTGTTCGGCCTTCCGTTCTCCGAAGAGTACGGCGGCATGGGCGGCGACTACTTCGCCCTGGCCCTGGCGCTGGAAGAGCTCGCCAAGGTGGACCAGTCGGTGGCGATGACCCTCGAGGCCGGTGTCGGTTTGGGGGCTATGCCGATCTACCGATTCGGCGACGACGCGCAGAAAGAGCAGTGGCTGCCCGACCTGGTCGCCGGTAAGCGCCTCGCCGGATTCGGGCTGACCGAGCCGGGCGCCGGCAGCGATGCCGGGGCGACGGCCACGACCGCGGTGCAAGACGGGCCGGAGTGGGTGATCAACGGCGGCAAGCAGTTCATCACCAACTCGGGCACGTCCATCACCTCGCTGGTCACCGTCACCGCGGTCACCGGTACCCGCGAGGACGGGAAGAAAGAGATCTCGACGATCATCGTGCCGGCCGGAACGCCCGGATTCGTCGCCGAACCGGCCTACGACAAAGTCGGCTGGCATGCCAGCGACACCCATCCGCTGAGCTTCACTGACGCCCGCGTGCCGCGGGAGAATCTTCTCGGGCAACGCGGCCGCGGCTATGCGAACTTCCTGTCCATCCTTGACGAAGGCCGCATCGCGATCTCCGGGGTGGCCACCGGCGTTGCCCAGGGCTGCGTTGACGAGTGCGTCAAGTATGCCGCCGAACGCAAGTCCTTTGGCAAGCCGATCGCCGAGTATCAGTCGATCTCGTTCGCGATCGCCCGGATGGAAGCTCGCGCGCACGTCGCGCGCACCGCCTACTACGACGCGGCCGCCAAGATGTTGGCTGGCCAGCCTTTCAAGAAGGAGGCGGCGATCGCGAAAATGGTGTCCAGCGAGGCCGCAATGGACAACGCGCGGATGGCCACGCAGATCCACGGCGGCTACGGCTTCATGAACGAGTACCCGGTGTCGCGACACTACCGCGATTCGAAGATCCTGGAGATCGGTGAGGGCACCACCGAAGTGCAGCTGATGCTGATCGCCCGCGCGCTGGGACTGCCGTCGTGACGCAGCGCATCGTTCAGCGCGGCCTGTGGTTTGAAGAGTTCGCCGAGGGCGCGGTGTACGAGCACCGGCCGGGCCGCACACTGACCGAGGCCGACAACGTCCTGTTCACCAC
>NZ_JBAQWU010000245.1:0-12433 GCF_049299075.1 Gordonia sp. (in: high G+C Gram-positive bacteria) | reverse complement strand
TCTCGGACGGTCAGCAGGGTAACCCTGCTGACCGTCCGACAGTCCTAAGGAGTCCCATGTCCCACGCAAATGCCGCTCTGACTCCCCGCCACCGCCTCAAAGTCGCTTGCCTGGTCGTAGATGACGGCTGGCCGATCAGCGAGGTCGCCGCTCGCTTCCAGGTGTCCTGGCCGACAGTGAAGCGGTGGGTAGACCGCTACGCAAATGGCGAGTCGATGCACGACCGGTCCTCGCGACCGAAGACCTCGCCGCACAAGACGCGCAAGGCGACGACGAAGCGGTGCGTGAGCCTGCGCCTGCGACTTCGCGAAGGGCCGATCCAACTCGCGAGCAGGCTCGGAATCGCGCCGTCCACCGTGCATCGAATCCTCACGACCGCCCGGCTGAACCGGCTCGCATACGTAGACCGCGCCACAGGCGAACCTGTCCGCCGTTACGAGCATGACTACCCCGGGTCGCTCGTGCACGTGGATGTGAAGAAGCTCGGGAACATCCCCGACGGAGGAGGCTGGCGCTATGTCGGCCGCCGCCAAGGCGAGAAGAACCGCTCCGCCACCCCAGGCAAGCCCCGCAGCAAGTGGCACAACCCCAAGCTGGGGTACGCGTTCGTGCACACCGTCATCGACGACCACTCCCGCGTCGCGTACACCGAAGTTCACGACGACGAGACCGCCATCACCGCCGTCGCCGTCCTGCACCGGGCGGTCAACTGGTTCGCCGACCGCGGCGTCACCATCGAACGCGTCCTGTCGGACAACGGCGGCGCGTACCGCTCCCTCCTGTGGCGCGACACCTGCGAGGAACTTTCGATCACACCGAAGCGCACGCGGCCTTACCGCCCGCAGACCAACGGGAAAGTCGAGAGGTTCCACCGCACCATGGCCGACGGGTGGGCCTACGCCCGCTGCTACCGCAGCGAGCAGGATCGCCGCGACGCCCTGCAATCCTGGCTGCACCAGTACAACCAACATCGTCCGCACACGGCCTGCGGCAACCAGCCGCCCTTCTCACGATTGATCAACGTGTCCGGTCAGTACAACTAGCGCCGTGGTGATCGGATTGACCTACGGCATGGCGATGTCGCTTCTGTTCCTGTGGATTGACGTCGTAGTCGGCCAGATCGCCGCACTCACATTCGTCGTGACTCTGCTGCTGATCGTCTTCTACTGCCTCGGGCGTTCCGCGTGGCGCCAAGGCCGCCAGATGGGACGCGAGTGGACAGAAAGTGTGGATCCCCGATGAATACACTGCGGAAAGAAGTAGGAATGATCAAGCACGTCTCCCCTCGAGGCTGGTTCCGGACCGATGTGAGTGAAGCCAACACGGGGATGTGGGCAGATATCGATTGGGAAGGCGACTTTGGTGTCGATCGCACGCATCCGACCGACACCGTGTGGGTCAATGTGGACTCGGGCGCGTCCTTGGCCCTCATCTCTCACGGAGAATGGCGACGGGCGCCCGAGTCGCAATTCAGGGTCTTCCGCAGGTCGGGCCCTGGCGCCGTCCCAGTTGAGCTGACCGACGAGGTGCTGTCCGGGAGTGGCCACTTCGACGCGTCTCGGACTGGGTTAGCTATCTATGAGGCCCCAGAGAAGCAGTGCGTCGCCGTTATTGACTCCCTGCTCGGACTCACACCGGCGCAGACTCCATGAAGGAGGCCGGTCGTTGTGCGGCGAGCACAGTGGTTGCGGTGCTGGCGGCAGCGGTGCTGTCGTGCGGGTCGGTGACCGGTACCGCGACCGCGGTGCCATCTGAGCGCCCGGTCGAGGCAGCGGGCCCGGTGACGGTGACCTACGTGGTCGACGGCGACACGATCAAGGTTCGCGACGCTGGCGGCCGCGACAACACCGTGCGCCTAGTCGGCATCGACACCCCCTGAGACCGTCAAGCCGGACACTGACCCACAATGTGGCGGCCTCGAGGCGACTGCGGCCACCCGCAGCCTCCTCGACGGGCAAGACGTGTGGCTCGAAGCTGACCCGGTTGCCGGTGACACCGATCGGTACGGCCGTCAGCTGGCGTATGTATGGCTCGGTGACCGGCTGGTCAACTACGAGCTGATCAGCATGGGTGCGGGCAGCGCCTACGCGTTCAACGACCAGCGGTACAGGTACCGCGAAGCGTTTGAAACTGCCGAGCAGTCAGCAAAAGACGCAGGCGCCGGCATGTAGGGAACTTGTCCCCACGGCCGCTATACAGCGCACAGGGAGAACCCTCATGTTCCACCACCGTTGTGGTGGTCGACCAGCCGGTGGATGCGGGTGAGGTAATAGACCTCAGCAGTGTCACGCTGATCCCGAAACCTGCTGGACTTCCCGATGACGTGTTCCCGACCGATATCGGGGAGGTTGCTACACGCATCGCCGCCGTTCCCATGAGCCCCGGGCACATCGTCGGCGAATGGGATTTGCAGTACATAGGGGGCCGCAAGTCGTCATCGAATATGACGATTGCGGTTCCGTCCCAGTCCATCCCGGCGGACTTACGGGCGCCCTGTTTGGTCGGCGTGCACGTCGATGGCAGCGCGGATAGCCCGCTGCTGACTAGATGGCATTGGGATTCAGGCTGGGCTGTTACCTTCGGAGTTGATCCGGATGCGTCGAATCCAGTCCCGGGTCCAGCCGGTGATTTTGACCAGCTCGGCTTGCGACGTCCCTTCGCGTAGCTCGCTGATGACGTCCGCGCGTTGTGCTTCGGCCAGGGCGGCGCGCTCGATGTCGAGGGCGGCGATCTGGTCGCGGCGTTCTCGCATAGTCTCGTGTCGGTCAGCGGTCATGTGTTACGCGATGGCGATGTAGTACGAGACGCCTTTGCTGGCCGGGTGTGTGGTCGAGATGGCCACTAGGTCAAGGCCAGAGCCGATCCAGTACGTCTTCTGGGCCATGAGTGCGCCGGGGCGGCGTTGGCCTTGGACGTTGAGGTAGCGGTCGTGGTGGAACGGCGGGGTCGCGTTGTTGTAGGTGAACCGGACCGTGATCTTGCAGTTGTTCTTGGTGAAGCCCGCCGATCGCAGTGTCAGCCGCACCATTCCAGGTTTAGCTGGGTCTGATTGCAGACCCGCGTGGAATGAGCCGTGGCAGTTGTTTTTGCCCGCGGTCCAGACTTCTTCACCGACGACGCCGATCCGGGGTGTCTCTGTCCAGCGGGCGTTCGCCTCGCCGGCAGCACCTGCGGCCAGTACCGTCGCTGTTGCGGCGGCTGCGGCCGCGTACGCAATGCGTTTACTCATTGACTCTTCCCTCTCCCCGGCGGTGAGCGAGGATCGACGCCAAGATCCTCACCAACTCACGCGCTCGGCGGTGTCCACTGATCCTAGATCCTCTCCCGACTGGGGTGGCAGGAGTTGGCCATGGTGTCCATGGTGCGGCGATGCGTTGGAGTCGTGGTCCTGCCCACGTACGTCGGACATACCGGTCGCGAGCGGTCCAGGGCAGTCGCGGTCAATCGCCACCGCGTCCCGTCGCAGACCTTGAGTAAGGAGAACACCGTCTTACCGCGCAGCTGCGGCCGCCGCGACTTGCACGGTCGCGTCGCTTCGACGATGTAGAGGCTGCGGCCGATGGTGACGACCGTTTCTGGGGGGTATTGAATTGCAGTCATGCCTATATAGTAGGCATACCGACCCTGCATTGGTTTGATTTGCGGTTTTTGGTTGTGTTGCCGCACCGGCGATGGCAGCGTGGGGACAATGATGACCAGCGCAATTCGTCCGATCGCGGCAGTATGGGCGGCCGGTGCGGCGGCCCTGTCGGTGGGTGTGACGCTCTCCGCGTTGAGCCTTGGGCTACCGCCGGGCAGTGCTACCGGCGTGTCTTTGGGCGGTGCGCTCCTCATCGCTGGTGGTATCGGGACTGCCTGGTCATCGTCGCGGCGTTTTGACCGTGCGGTGTTGCAGCTGGTGTCCGACGGTGCTGGCGCGCAAGACATGGGCGTCTCCCCTACCGCGATCGGCATCGTGCGGTGGATTCCGCGCGTCCTGGCGCTCGTATTGGTCTTTCTCTCAGCTTTTCTACTCCCGGCGGGGCAGATCACCCCGGCCTATCCCCTGTTTCCGATCATGATCGGGCTCCTGGCATTAGCGGTGTCGGTTCAGCGGCTCGGCGCAGCCCTGCGGCGGGGCCGGCAGGAACTGCTGGACGCTGAGGCCGCCGACGCCGTGGGCGACCAGCAGCTCTACTACCCGTATCCGCCTGCGGCATGGGGTCACTGATTATCGTGGTTTGATCGCCTCCGGGCGGCACCAGAACGGCACATCGACACGCAGGCTACCGTTCGGGCTGGCCAGGCGCGCAACTACGACCGCGCGCCACTGGCCGTCATCGAGCCGAATCCACGCCCTCAAACTCGCCGGGACACTCGCTTCCAGGCGAATCCCATCCGCCCTCACCCGCAACGACGGACGATCCGGCGCAAACCCCGGCGGTCGCCCGGCGTCCGGGTCGACCGCGTGAACAGCGAGCCAGACCGGCACATCAGCACGCACCCGCACACTGTCGGCCGTTCCTGCGTGCTCAGAAGACTCCGACGAGACGTAGAGGGGCGGCAGGTAGGCGAGGTCTTCCCCCTCACCCAGCCGACCGCCCACAAAACTCACTCTAGTCGAACGGACGTTCTATGTCGACGGGGGTAGCGTGAACGCCACTCCCCCGTTGTGTTGGGCCTCTAGCTCGGCGCAAAGTCGTGTGATCGCTTCACGGATGAATGCCTGCTGGGAGCGGAGCCCGGTGATGCCCGCGGTATGCAGGTGGGTCGCCTCCATCCGCGCCTTCTGCGCCTCGTCGAGTTCCAGCATGATCTTTCGCACCACGCGGCCGCTGGGCTGCGCTGGAGCAGCTGGGGCGTTTTGCTCCGCAGCGGCCGGCGACGCGGCCGCTTTGGCGGTCACACTGTCAGCGCGAGCGTCGATCTCGAATGGGGATCGTTGTGTTGGCATGACGGGTCGTGCGGGCTTAGGGATGCTGGTGCTCATGCTGGGACCTCCTGGAGCGATCGGGCGATCATTGCGAAGTTGGCCGCTACATTCCTCAGGCGAGCCGATGGTGCTGCGAGCTGGTCGATACCCATACCAACGGCCGCTAGCCGACTGATGTCCGCGGACATCGGGACGGGATCACCGAGGACGGGCACGCCAAGGTCTTCCGTCGTCGCCCGGATGTAGTCGAGGTTCTCGGCGTGGTCTTTGCGGCGAAGGTCGACCATGTTGACGATGACGCCTCGAACAGGAAGGGTTTTGTCGAGGTACACCGCGAGCTGGTTGATCGCATTCTGCGTCTCGGCCCATCCATCGAGAGCGCCCTGCTCGGGTTGCAGCACGATTATGGCCTGGTCAGCGGCCATCAGCGCACAGCGAGTGATCAGGTCAGTAGCTGGTCGGCAGTCGATCAGGATCTGATCCCAGTCGTCGAGCACGTCTCGCAGCGCTACGGCGAGTGAGCGATCGGCGCCGGGCTGGCCAATGAGTCCGTCCTGCACTGCTTGCAGGCCGGGCCCGCCCGACTGAACGATGGCCAGGCCGTCGACGGAGGTCGGGATCACCGCGTCAGCGAGTGTTGCGGGGTGCCGGCGATCGAGGACGTCGGCGAGCGTCGCCTGTTCGACAGATCCACCGAGGAACGCACGTCCCAGGTTCCCCTGCGGATCGTTGTCGATCATGAGAACTCGCTGGCCGGTCCCAGCGAAAGCGTGGGCGAGATTGCCAACAGTCTGCGTCTTCCCCACACCCCCCTTCTGATTCATTACAGCGGTCACACAAGCAGACATAACTACTCCTTACGTATCGTGAGCACGCGCGTTGGCAAATATGGTATGTGGCTAGCTTAGCATACCGAACCATGCCACAGTATAGATGACGAAACTTGTGCTTAGGTTACCTTATCTTCCATTATGGATACTTAGTATCCATAATGGTGGAGCGACGCCGCGGCCGGCCATGCACCGGAACCTAGCTTCGCAGGGCTGCGTAGAGCGCCCGAGCAGCAGCTCGCCCTGCTGCGGTCGACGACGGCTTGGGCTGGGGGAGCGACGCAGCAAGGTGAGCCGCTTCGCGTGCACGGAGCTCGGCCTCCTGCGCCAAGATCGCCTCAGCGGGCCGATCTGCAAGGTCACCATGCCATTTCAAGACGCCACCCATCAGCTTGAGTGGCGACCTTGGAGCGGCAGCGATCCACTGGCCATGGACGCCTTGGTAGTCAACGAGCACCTGGTGCAGGTCGTCGACCCTCCACCCTGCGGCCGCGGGAGCCGCCAGGAGTCTCGCCCAGCCGGCGGCAGAGTGCCGGTGTGCCCAAGGGGGCGTTCGGCCGTCTCCGAGCCACGCAGAGGCCAGTTTGATCCCTCCTGGGTCGGGTAAGGGATACTTCCGCCGGCGCCGACTTCGCGTCTTGTCTTGGCAGTCGCGCGGAGCGCGGCGTTTCTCTGACCGGCGTGAGCCGGTCTCGCTTCTAGTTGAGTTAATCCCTTCGGGACTATTCGCCCCTATGGGGCGACCCTTCGGGTGGGGTGTCATAGACGCTAGCTGCGAGGTCAGGTGCAGAACGTAGACCGACGCCCAGCCTCGGGAGCGGTCACCGCAGCGCCACGATGCCATCCGCTCCTCGTAGGTGCGGTGCCGGCCGCGCATGATCTCAGTAGCCAGGCCCACTAGTCGCATGAACGCTGAGGCCCGCTGGACCGTGGACTCGGACAGTTGTGTCTCCCTCATTAGAAGCGCCACACTCGGCCTGCAGTTGCGGCCCGTGTCGTGGTCGGCGTGCACAGCACGCGCCGCGGCAACCTTGACTACCGCACCCTTGCTGACGCCTCCGCGCAGCTGGTCGCGCAGCTGCCCGTAGTGGGCTAGATAGGCCAGTTGCACTCGTACGACCCAATCGGTCTCGCCATTCCAGCAGGGAACGCCTCGGAGCGCGCCCTCATCGAGTTCTAGGCGCGGCGGCCGGCGGCGACCAAAGATCCGCACTGACCGGAGGGTTCCCACCACACCGGTACGGCGCAGCCCTACGCGGAATCCACTGGCGCAGCGACGATCGAGCGCGCTCTGCTCTGCAGGACTAAGCCGGTGGACATGAGGGAGCCCGGTGGGTTTCGGGTCGCCAGAATGTGCGACACGGCCACCGGAATAGATGATGCTTGAACCAACAGCAGGGTAAGAGCTACCCTGAGACCAGACCTGCAACAGTCTGTCCCTTCGGGGAAGGTGGTCGTCGAGTTGGTACCTCGCCGCCCACGCGAATATTTAGATGAACGCCTCCGGTGTCCGCCGGGGGCGTTTGTCGTTATGCGGTGATCTTGAAGTGCATGACCTCCTGCCTAGCCTTGGTGGGCACGAGGTCGGCGCGACCGGCGTGTAGCAGGGCGCCATCTCGCACGAAATCGGTGAGGGTCTCGTCGCGCTCAGCAGCTGCAGTGACGAGCAGGTCCTTGACGTCCGGGTCCCAGCGGAAGCTGACTTGGTTGGCAGCCTGCTTGGCCTGGCGCGGTCCGCTGCTGACAGCGAGGACGGTCTGCGTAGCCCTGGCCCTGGCGGGCACGAGGTCGGCGCGACCGGCGTGCAGTAGGGCGCCGTCCCGCACGAAATCGGTGAAGGACTGATCACGTTCGGCCGCGGCGGCCGCCAAAATCTCCTTGAGGGCCACGTTCCAGCGGAAATTCACCTGACGGGTCGGCCGCTTGTAGCGGGGATCGGCCATTGTCGGGTTCTCCTTTCCTCAGCGTTCACGAGCAGCAAGCTATACAGCACACAGCGTGCTATACGCGGCGAGCAAGCCGGGTGAACGACACGCCGGACTTTCCCCACTCTTGTGAGTAACCTACCGTACTACCCGTACGGTTCCATCGGTTAGACCAGTTCGTGGAGTCTAGGAGCGGATCGAGATGACATGATCAGCAATCAAGTCTGGATGAGTTTCAGGCAGCCAATGGCCTCCGTCGACCTCGGTGAACGCGATGTCCTTGATTCTGTCTCGGGTTCGGTACGCGGCCGCTCGGCCAAGGAATGCATCCTTGGTGCCCCAGAGGTATTGCGTCGGGGGATAGGAGTCCACGGCTGGGAGGGCTGGCGCCGCCGGCGGGCGCACGGTGTCGATGAGCATTTGCCGGTACCAGGCCAGGGCCGCGGTAGCCACACCCGGTTCGCGCATACGGGCCTGATAGTAGTCGGCGCGCGCCGCTGGCAGGCCAGTACGGGCGAGGAAGCCAGACAGTCCTGCGCGGATAGCCATCTCGGGGAGACCGGGAATAGCTATCGCCCCGATGTACCAGCTACGCAAAGACTGACTGCTGTGGGTGGCTGCCCACGCGAGGTCAGCAGGGTGGGGCGAGGAGACGATAGTCGCCGACGCCAGGAGGTCAGGCCGGAGGCGGCGCACACTCCAGAGAAGGGAACCGCCCCAGTCATGCCCCACTACATGGAGGGGCCGGCCATAGGTTTCGAGGATGCCAACGACGTCATCGACGAGAGTGGGTACCGAGTACGCCGATCTTGGGAGAGCCTGCTGGCCGGGGGAGTAGCCGCGAAGATCAGGCGCCACCGATCCGTACCCGCGATCGGCAAGAATGCGCATGACATCAGCCCACGCAGTGCTGTCCTGGGGGAATCCGTGGAGCAAAAGAACTGGGCTGGTCTGATCGCCTGCCGTCTCGGCCTGAAACGCGAGACCATTAGCTTCGATTACTACAGACATAGGACAAGGAGCCTTTCGTGGGGGTAGGACGTCAAGCATGGCAGAAGGGGCGGCGGCGACCCGGCGGTGACGACCCGGCGGCGGCGGTCGCACAAGAGGTCCTCAATGGGGTTCCGCTGGTGCCACCGTGGACCGTCGACGAGTTCAGCGCCTGGATCTCTGAGCGATATGACAGGTCGGTGGATCTCCAGCCATGGGGCGACGACGATCCGGGAGTCGAGGAACACGGGAGGTGCGGTCTCCTCATCGTGACTGCCGATAGGTTCCTGATCAGCTTCGACGGTGCGCGGTCGCCTCGCCACCAGCGCCAGCAGATATTTCACGAGTTCGGCCACATTTTGTGCGGTCACATCGACGACCATGGCGTCTACGTCGGGGCACTGCCCACGACAAGCTCCCTCACTGACGGCATCGATCCGGCGATGGTGCAACACGTGCTGCACCGCGGTGTCTTTGACACTGAGGAAGAGCGGGCTGCCGAGCTGCTGGGGACGCACCTGGCGGTGCTGTCGCGGCAGGAGCGCGGAACAGGTCGCTTCGACCGGATTGCCAGCGCATTCTTCGAGCCGGTCAAGAAGTGACGGCCGAGAGTCGAGCACCCAGCCGCGTCCTAGTCGATCAGACCTCCACGGCCCTGGCCGGCTGGATCATTGGACCGCTTCTCGCCGTGCTGTTCGCGGTCGTTCTCTATCGGATTCTGGTCGTGCGTGATCGGCGTCCGACCTCGACGGCCGCAAACTGGTACGGCTTCTGGATTGTCGCTTACGCGGCCACGCGTGTGCCCGCCGTCCAAGATCTACTTCTCACGATCCCGGGGGTGACGTATGTCGATGTACGAACGATTGGTTCATCGGCGGATCTGGCGGCCGCGATTTCGCTGCTGCTGCTGGCGGTGCGCTGGCGATCACCGAGCGGAGTAGCGCGGCGCGCCACGTTGCCGATCGCGGCAACAGCGTGGGTATGTGGGGTCGCGGCCCTTTTCTGGCTCGCGGAACCGGCGCGCGCTGACATGATCGCGATGGAGGAGGTGGGTGGCTGGCGGGCTGCTCTCTACGCGACGGCGTACTCGGGCGTCTTCCTCCCGGCCGAGGCGCTGATTGTCGTTACGCTCATTCAGATGTCCAGGGATCACCGCGCCTCCCCCGGCCGCCGGAGGCTTGCGCTGGTCCTGATGGCCGCTATCGCTGTCAGTGCCGTCAGTCTTGGCACAAGGATCGCCGGCGCTTGGCTCACTGAGGCCGGAATCGACACACCGTTGTCGGCATACCGGTCAGCGGCCGGCAACGACCTCGCATTCTACGCATCAGTGTTCTGGCTGATCCCCGCTGCAGTACCGCTGGTGGTCGCGGACCTGCGTCGTCGGATGGGACTGGACCGGAACATTTCATCGGAAATCGAGCTGCTGACCCCTCTGTGGAGAGTTGTCACGGAAGCTGCCCCCAGGTACAAGCTCGGGGAAACGGCAGGAGACCACCTTCCCAGCGACATCGAGCGACTGCATCGGATGCGGATTGAGATCGAGGACTGCGGGCTGGCCATCGCAATGCGTCTTCCCAGCGATACGACGTGGCCCGACGACCCCAACGGGCGTGCCTCGCTGCTGCTGGCCGCGGCAGCGCTACCGGCAGAGGCGCGGTCGCCGGCACCGCAGTGGATGAGCGATGAGGCAGCGGTCGATGAAGTGGCCGGCGTGGTGGCTAACCGCGACCAAGCAGCGCTAAGCGGCTCTTAACGGTCTTCGCCAGGCCGCTACCCGCGGTGTCGCGCGCGGCGATGTGCTGGACACCGAGGTCACGCGCCTCGACCAGGAGCTGGAGACGCTCATACATGGCAATGACGGCTACGTCATCACCCGGGTGTGCCGCTAGGTAGGCTGCGTCTTGCAGGCCGAGAGCGGCAGCGGTCACCGCAGCCTGTCCCGCAGTGAAGTGGCGGCGCCCTGCTGCTACGTCGTCGAAAAGGGCGCAGGGGAGTCCTGTGCGATCGGCGATCTGGGAGCTTGTGAGTGCTTCCTCCCGTCGACTGTGCGCGAAGCAGACGAGGAGGGAGTAGCGGTCGGCAAGACTGGGGATCGTCACGAGCAGCGATCGTAGCAGGGCAAATGACGATTTACTCGGTGCTGGACCTGAACCGCTTCTCGAATCGTCGGGTCTCCGTAGGCGTCAGGTCTATGACCTGATAGCCAGCAAGCCACCTCAGGTAGCGGAGTTCTTCTAGGTCAGCGGGATCTAGCCCTGCAGGCTGTGTTCGGAGCTGATCGTCAAGAACTATCGTCAAGTCGGAGATCCCGCCGCGAGAGCGCGCATTCTCGGCCTGACGAATCACCCAGGCACGAATAACGCGGTCCAGTGCGTGTCGCAACTCCGTGACCCGGGTCGCTTCCTCGGCAGAGAGGTCCAGCGAATCCAGAGCGGTACTCAGACGAAGGATCTCAGCCAACGCGTCGGTACGAAGCACCACGCCCTGGTCGATCGCCACCACTGCATCCGGTGGGCGCAACCGCCGCCATTGGTCCAGTACGACGCCCTGATCGTCGGGCAGAGGCTCAGGGTCCCCACCATGGAATGCCTCTCGGGCACTTCCCGGGACCCAGCGAAGAGCCGTGTCGAGCTTAGCGAGGGTCACTGCATTTGGTCGTAGCGTGCGGCCCCGCTCAAGCTTTCGGATCGTGAGGTCGCTCGGCCCGCCATGATTTGGCATGTCGGCCTGGTTGATGCCCAACTCTGACCGTCGACGCTCGACGATCTCTCCAAAACGGGCTGGGTCCGGCACGCCCTCGACAGTAGTGCTCTCCACCGTTCCTATCTGCGAAGCGTCCGGCGATTCGGACATCACGGATCGAGGAGCCCCGTGTGATCTGCCCCTCATGAATCGGATTAGTATCGGTAGATAGTCGGTGATCTTCGGTCTAGACTATCGCAATAGGTGTGCGTTATAGTCGTCTTACTCGGTTGTGATCTGCAATGGATCACTTGGGAGGTATGACACCTCGCACACCGAGGGACAGCAGCACCCGTTGGCTCGGGGTCGGTGACTCTGGGGCGATGGAAAGAAGAGAGAGGGCCGCCCCACCGGGGTTCATTCTGATTGGCGTCGGATGAGAATCCCCGGGGGAGCGGCCGGGTCAGATCGAACAGTCGACGACTGGACCTGACACCCGCAGTGTACGGGGTCAGTGGTCGGCGTGGTACCCGTAGGGGAGCGCATGAAGCGTCGGCTTGCACTGATCATCAGCACATTTGCTGTACTCGCTAGCTTTGGGCAGTTGCTCAGCGCAGGGTCGGCGCATGCTGCGTCTTGTCCCGCGCTACAGGTCTATGGCGTGCAGGGCACGGGCGAGTCGTCACGGAAGGCCGACCCGGACCAGGACAGCGGTTTTCTGTCTCTGGTGCTCGGGCCGCTGCAAGATGGCCAGTCGTCTATCGACCGCAAGTACATTCCGTACGACGCTGGCTTCGGAGGTGCCGTACCGGGCGGCAAGCTGCCGTATTCGGAGTCCATCGCGGGTGCTGTAAGCACGGGCGTCAAGTGGATCAACGCCCTCGCTGCCCGGTGCCCTCAAACGCGTGTCGCGCTGGTTGGGTACTCCCAGGGTGCGCATGCGGCACGGATGATCGCCAATTCGGTGGTGACGGGCAAGACTCGATTGTCGACGGACCATCTTGCCGCGGTCGCGGCATTCGGCGATCCCACCCGCCCCAAGGGCGCCGCGCTCTTTCCTGGTGCCCCCGGGCGGACCACGCCGGCTGCTGCCC
>NZ_JBAQWU010000244.1:0-3165 GCF_049299075.1 Gordonia sp. (in: high G+C Gram-positive bacteria) | reverse complement strand
TGATCCGTAGTCAGATGCTCTATCCGTTGAGCTACGGGCGCTGGTACCCGAACGATCGTACAATCTGTGCGTCGTTCGGCGCTATTAGGTTGTCCGGGCGAACCCGGATGGCGGAGACGAGAGGATTTGAACCTCCGGTCCCTTTTTCAAGAGACAACTCATTAGCAGTGAGTCCCATTCGGCCGCTCTGGCACGTCTCCTGGTCTCAAGTCCTTGCGGACTCTCGCGCCGAGGACAAAGGTTACACAGGCTCCGAGTGGCGTGGCAAATCGCCCGGGCGGTGCGTGATTCGCGCACCTGGAAGGCCTACATTTGCAGACGTGACGCTGCGTATCCGCCCCGACCTGGACTCCCTGCCCGCGTACGTACCGGGCAAGACGTTCCCCGGCGCACTGAAGCTGGCCAGCAATGAGGTGACCGAGCCGCCGTTGCCTGCGGTGGCCGAGGCAATCGCCGCCGCAGCAGCCGGAATCAACCGGTACCCAGACAACGGGGCCGTGGCGCTGACCGAGGCGCTGGCCAAACATGTGGGAGTCACCCCCGAGGAGATCCAGACCGCTGGCGGCTCGGTGACGCTATGCCAGAACCTGATCACCATCACCAGCGGCCCCGGCGACGAAGTGCTCTTCGGCTGGCGCAGCTTTGAGACCTACCCGCTTGCGACCCGCATCGCCGGCGCCACCCCCGTGCAGGTGCCGCTCACCGGAGATGCCGTCTACGACTTGGCGGCCATGGCCGACGCCATCACCGACCGCACCAGACTGATCTTCCTCTGCAACCCAAACAACCCCACCGGCACCGTCGTGGCGGCCGAGGCCCTCCGCGCCTTCTTGGAGCGGGTGCCCAGCGATCTGCTCGTCGTGCTCGACGAGGCCTATATCGAGTACGCGCGGCTCGACGAGGCGCACGCCTATGACGCCATCGAACTGCGCAAGGAGTTCGGCAATCTGGTGGTGCTGCGGACCTTCTCGAAGGCGTACGGCCTGGCCGGGCTCCGTGTGGGCTACGCCGTGGCGGCACCCGAGGTGGTCGTCGCGCTAGGCAAGGTGCATATCCCGTTCTCAGTGAACTCCCTCGCCCAGGCCGCCGCGATCGCCGCCATCGGTGCCCGCGATCAACTCCTGACGCGCACCGACGCGGTGGCCGCCGAACGCGCGCGCGTCACCGCCGCGCTGCGCGACGCTGGCTACCGGATCGCCGACAGTCAAGCGAACTTCGTCTGGCTCGAACTCGGCGCCGAAGCGTTGCCTTTTGCCGCCGCGGCGGCCGAGGCCGGCCTGATCGTGCGCCCGTTCGCCGGGGAGGGCGTGCGGGTGACCGTCACCGTCCCGGACGAGAACGACGTCTTTCTGCGCTTCGCACTCGAGCGAGCCGGCCGATGACCCAGCCCCGCGACCCCGCGACCAAACGCCACCGCGTCAACACGCAGCGCCGACTACTGGAGGCCGCCTTCGAGGTTTTCTCCGAGATCGGCTTCGGGCACACCACGGTCGAGAAGGTCTCCGAACGCGCCGGCTTCACCCGCGGCGCCTTCTATTCGAACTTCGCCTCACTGGAGGAACTGTTCCTGGCCATGTGGGCTGAGCGCTCCGAGGCGATGATCGCCGAGATGCGCACCGCGCTCGACCGTCTGCAGGACGACGACGTCGTCGACCTGAGCGAGCTGATCGGCGGCATCACCGATGCCCTCCCACTCGACGAGCGCTGGTGGGGCATCACCGCGGAGGTCAACGCGCATGCGCTGCGCACCCCGGGACTGCGCGACACCATCTCCCAGCGCGAAGACCGGATGGGGACCATGCTGATGCCCGTCGTCGGCGATTTATTGGCGCGCGTCGACCGGACCATCCCCGACCCCGCAGCCTTCGCCCGAGCTCTCATCGCGGTCTTCGACGGCACGGCCATGCGGATCCTGCTGGCACCCGACGACCCTGAACTGCTGGCCGCGCGCCGCGCCCTCTTCCAGCACGTCGTCGAGGCCTATTCGGTCCCCGCCGACCACTGAATCACGCACGCTCCCGCGGCCGGACTTGGCTCGCGCGGCCGGATTAATCCGACAGCGCGAACCGAAGTCGACCGCGGGGCCTAATTTCGGCCGCGCAGACAACACACCGCTCAGGAGATCGACGGGGCGAGCGCATTCCAGGCTTCCGGCAGGTCACGCTGCCAGTAGACCCAGCTGTGGGTGCCGATGACCCGGAAGCCTGGGGTGAAAGCGACACCCTCCGAGGTGAGTTTGGTGGCGAACTCCAGCGAGCACCGGTAAGCGGCTGCTTCCAAAGCTGAGCCCGCAGCAATCTGCGCGTCCGCGGGCCCCTCCTTCGGGTCGCGCTTGACAGTCAGGTCGAGCGGGCCCACGGCCCCGGTG
Source organism: Gordonia sp. (in: high G+C Gram-positive bacteria) (assembly GCF_049299075.1). Lineage (GTDB taxonomy): Bacteria > Actinomycetota > Actinomycetes > Mycobacteriales > Mycobacteriaceae > Gordonia. The sequence goes on along the minus strand of NZ_JBAQWU010000244.1, from coordinate 797 downwards.
CCCGAGCCGAGGTAGATCGCTTTGCCGCGCAGCGCGTCGAGTTTGAGCGCCGGATCGTTGGCCCGCCAGCGCTTACCACCGGTCGGCCCCCACATGTTGTTGGCGTCGCCGCCGGATTTGGCGACGGTGGTGCGCACATACGCCTCGTTGGCAGGATTGGAGACCGGCGGGCAGCCACTCAGGGAGCCGACACCGCGGTACAGCTCCGGGTTGCGGGCGGCCAGCGCGAAGGCAGCCTGGCCGCCCATCGACAGACCCATGATCGCGTTACGGCCGTTGGAGCCGAACTGTTCGGCGATCACCGGAGGCAATTCTTTGGTCAGGAACGTCTCCCACTGCGGCTTGCCGATCGCCGAGTCCTTACGCATCCAGTTGGTGTAGAACGACCCGGCGCCACCGGCGGGCAGCACCACGTTGACGTTCTTTCCGGCGAAGAAACTCTGAGCGCCACCCTTGGTGATCCAGTCACTCACCGTCTCGCCGCCGTCGGCACCGTCGAGCAGATAGAGGGTCCCGCGCGGCGCCGTGCCGCCGGAGCTGAGCACCGTGACGGGGACTACCCCGCCCATCGCTTCACTCTTGACCTTCAGGTCGACCCGGTGCAGGCCACGCTGCGCCTTCTTCAGGACCTGCGCCCCCGGTGGCGCCGCCTCCACCGGAGCTGCGGCGGCGGCGCCACCGCCGAGAGCGAGAGTGCAGGCGGCCAGGATCGAGACGAAGCGGCGCGGAGTCATGGTCGCCAAAGCTACCCGGGCGATGTTGCGAAAAGGTAAAGGTCTGGTGAGTAGCAGCTGAAG
>NZ_JBAQWU010000243.1:0-7542 GCF_049299075.1 Gordonia sp. (in: high G+C Gram-positive bacteria) | reverse complement strand
TCACGACGGCGCCGCCGCCGGTCAGGACTGCAGCGTCGTCTCCGGAGCCGATCACGACGTCGTCGACGGCCTGATCGCCGGAGTTCTCCGCACGTCGGGCGGCCGCCGCGAACAGCGCGATCAGCGCCCGCTCGCCGACCTCGCCCACGGTGGTGCCGCGGTCGGGAGCCGTCGCCTTGTGCACGGCGCCGATGCTACGCCTCGCTACAGTCGTCTCATGACCGAGAGTGAACCGGCGCCCGACAGCGAGCCAGACGACACGCCAACCGAGCGGCCGGACGTCAACCAGGCGGCGGAGGTGGACCAGGTGGACCAGGCGGACCAGGCGGTGACGGCTACCGCGGACTACCGGTTATCGCCGGGCCTGATTGCCACGCTGGTAGCGATCCCGACGATGGCGATCATCGGCTTCATCGCATTTGCTGCGCTCAAGACCGCCGAAGCAGCGAAGATTCCGATCGACAGTTACGCGACGTCGACCGAAGCCGCCGACAAGTGTGGTCCGCTGATCGCCGCACTGCCCGATACTTTCGACGGTTTCGGCGGCAAACAAGTTGACGGCAACACGGTGCGGTGGGAACCGACCCGCGGTGAGGATTCTGCCGACCCGGTGGTTTTCCGGTGCGGGGTGGCGCGGCCCGATCGCCTGGCGCCGACCAGTGCGCTTCAGGTGATCAACGCGGCGCAGTGGTTCCAGACCGAGTCCATCGAGGGGCGCGGTCAGGCGTGGGTGCTGGTGGATCGTCGTCCGTACGTGGCGATGTGGGTGCCGACGGGGGCAGGCAACGCCCCGCTCACCCAAGTCTCGAACCTGTCTGACGATCTGGCACCGATGCCGCTGGACTTCGGGAACTGAGCCTGGCGGGGAAACCTGACCTAATGGTCGGCGGGGTGTTTGCCCGATGCGGTTAGATCGAGCCATGGCTGTCTATGCACTCGGTGATCGCGAACCCGCTCTCGGAAAGGATGTGTATATCCATCCGGATGCGACGGTGATCGGGGATGTGACCCTCGGCGACGGCGTGTCGGTATGGCCTGGCGCGGTGCTGCGTGGCGACTACGGGACCATCACCGTAGGTGCCCGGACCAACATTCAGGACGGCACCATCGTCCACTGCACGTTCAAGGATCCGACGGTGATCGGCGCGGGCTGCGTCGTCGGGCACAACGCGCACATCGAAGGCGCCGACATCGGCGACGACTGCCTCATCGCCTCCGGTTCGGTGGTGCTCAACGGCTCGGTGATCGGGCCGGGCAGCGTGGTGGGCGCCGGTGCGGTGGTCCCGTACAACACCAAGGTCCCGGCGCGCTCGATGGCGGTCGGCGTCCCGGCCAAGGTGCGCGAGGGTGTCGAAGTGCCCGAAGGTCACCTCATCGGCAACGTCGAACTGTATTTCCAGAACGCCCAGTATTACGCCCGCGACCTACGCCGACTCGACTGACGTTGAAGCCGCTGGCCGACGTGATCGATCCTGGCTGGGCGCGCGCGCTCGCACCGGTGGAGGAGCAGATCGCCGCGATGGGCGAGTTCTTGCGCGCCGAGAACGCCGCCGGGCGCGACTACCTGCCGGCTGGGGCCAACGTGCTGCGGGCCTTCACCCGCCCGTTCGACGATGTGCGGGTGCTGATCGTCGGACAGGATCCGTACCCGACGCCCGGGCACGCCGTCGGGCTGAGCTTTTCGGTGGCGCCCGAGGTGCGGCCGCTGCCGAGAAGCCTGAACAACATCTACAAGGAGTACGTCGAGGACCTGGGCTTCCCGCCGCCGGTCAGCGGCGATCTCTCGCCGTGGGCGAACCAAGGGGTGCTCTTGCTCAACCGGGTGCTCACGGTGGAGTCAGGTAACGCAGGCAGCCACCGGAACAAGGGGTGGGAAGCGGTGACTGAGTGTGCCATCACCGCGCTCGCCGAACGCGACGAGCCGCTTGTGGCGATCCTGTGGGGCAACGATGCGCGCAAGGCCGCCCAGTGGCTGCCCGGCGTTCCGACGATCGAATCGGTGCACCCGTCGCCGCTGTCGGCGAGTCGGGGTTTTTTCGGTTCGCGGCCGTTCAGTCGGGCCAATGCCGAACTCGAAGACCTCGGTGGCGAACCGATTGATTGGCGCCTGCCCTAGCGGAAATGCTTCCCTGCCGGGGGCAACCCGTCGGCGGCAGCCGGGTCAGCGGCGGGCGCGTCAGTGGCGGGCGCCCGGGAAGTTCGGGGTGCGCTTGGCGAGGAAAGCGTCCACACCCTCGACGCCCTCGCCGGTGATGGCCAGATCGGCAATCGATTCGGCTTCGGCGCGCAGTTGCTCGTCGAAGGAGTTCGACCACGACCCCATCAGTAGGCGACGGATGGCGGCGTAGGAACCGGCCGGTCCGGCCGCCAACTCCGCTGCGAGCTCGCGGGCGCGGGCGTGCACCGAGGCGTCGTCGACCAGTTCGCTGAGCAGCGAATCGGCCAGCGCAGTCGGCGCGTCGAGCACTTCATCGCGCATCAGGATGGTGCGGGCCCGGGCCAGGCCGACGATGCGCGGCAGCAGCCACGACATGCCGCCGTCGGGGGAGAGGCCGATCCCCGGGTAGGCCGGACGCATGCGAGTCGAGGTACCGCCGACAGCGAAGTCGGCGTTGAGTACCAGGGACATTCCGGCGCCCGCTGCCCATCCGGTGACGGCGGCGACCACCGGTCGCTGGGTGGCGTGTAGTGCCGACAGGAAGGTGTTGAGGTCGTGTGCGAGGCCGCGAAGATAGGCGCGGCGGTCAGCGGCGGCACCGAACCCGGCGACATTCCCGCCGGCACAGAAGTTCTTGCCCTGGCCGGTCAGGAGTATCGCGTGGGCTGGCGTGCGCCCGCGCATCACCTCGTGCAGGGCTTCGGTGCCGACGATGATCGACTCGTGGTCGAGGGGATTGCCCGCGCTGTCCCGGGAGACCGAGATTTCCAGGACGCCGTCGTCGTGCAGGATGGTGGTTTCGCTCATGGGTTCAGCGTAGGCGTCGCCCGATGGCCGGGCCATCCCGCCTGTCATGGCATGACGCAGTGAAGGTTGCGGACGCCAAACTGCCGCCCCGCGTGAACGCGGGGCGGCGGTTTGGTTAAGTGCTGCGGTGAGCTGTTGGCTCAGACCGACGTGGTCTTGCCGGCCTTGAGGCACGAGGTGCACACGTTCTTGCGCGCCCGGTTGCCCGGGGCCACCTCGACGCGCACCGACTGGATGTTCGGGTTCCAGCGACGGTTGGTGCGGCGGTGCGAGTGCGAAACCGACTTGCCGAAGCCGGGGCCCTTGCCGCAAATGTCACAAACGGCAGCCATATCGAACTCCCTTGGTTGAATAATGATCAGTGGTACTCGCCTACCGGACGCATGATGCGCCTGGAGAAGGCAACCCGACAAGATTAACCGCCGGGCACTCTCGTGAGCAAATCGGGCCGAGCCCGGGTTGTGCGGCCACCGGAGTCGGCGGCCACGTAATCTCATAGGCGCGACGATGTTGGGCGACGAAGGGCCGGAGGAGAACGTGCAGCGCACCGCGGGCAGAGTCCCGGTCAGTCCCGGGTTGATCCGAGATTGGGCGCACGCGTGCGCCGAGGGCCTCGAAGCCCAGCGTACGGAAATCAATGACCTCAACGTCTTCCCGATCCCGGACGCCGACACCGGCAGCAATATGGCATTCACCATGGCCGGAGCCGCCGCGACGCTCGATGACCTCGACTACGGCACGGCCGACGTCGCCTCAGTGATGCGCGCGCTGGCCGATGGTGCGGTGGTCAGTGCCCGCGGCAACTCCGGGATCATCTTGTCGCAGATCTTGATGGGTCTGGCCGATGCCGCGGACCTGGCGCGCGCAGAGAATGATCCGAGCTTCAACCGGCTGACCGCCAACGGTCTGCGCCTGGCATCGCTGGCGGCCCGCCGGGCGGTCAGTATTCCGCGGGAAGGCACCGTGCTGACCGTGCTGCAGGTGGCCGCGGACACCGCTGCCCGCGAGATCGAAGGTTCACCCGCCGATCTCGTTCGCGCCGTCGCCGACGAGGCGGCGGTGGCGCTGGAGAACACCACCGAGCAGATGATCGAGTTGGCCAATGCGGGCGTGGTCGATGCGGGTGCACGCGGACTTCTGGTGCTGCTTGATTCGCTGGTACTGGTAGTGACCGGGCTGGCGAATCGTCGTCGCGCGTATCGCGGGTCGATGGGCGACAACGGCCACCGGGACAGCGAATGCTCCGGCTCCGGCGACACTGATTTCGAAGTGATGTACCTGCTGGTCGCCGACGGCACCCGCATTGGCGGATTACGCGATGAACTGGGCGAGCTCGGCGATTCGGTCGTGATTGTCGGGGACAGTTCGTCCGAGCGGGAACAGTTCTCGGTGCATGTGCACACCGATCTGCCTGGCGCCGCGGTGGAGGCCGGTGTGCGGATCGGCGAGGTGCGCGACATCCGGATCAGCTGCTTCCTACTTGATGAGGCGCGCAACGCACCGGGGGCCAACGAGCCGCCGCCGCGACATAAGCGCGCGGTGCTCGTCCTGGCCAAAGGCGAGGCTGCGGCAGCCCTGTTTGCCGAGGCGGGCGCGGTCGCGGTGCGCGCGGATAACGGTGTGGATCCGGCCGCCGTGGCCGAGGCGATCCGGGCGGCCGACAGCGCGCACACCATCGTCATGGGCAACGGCATGCTCGCCTCTGCCGACCTAGTGTCGGTGGGCGCGCAGGTTCGGTCGGCCAAACGGACCCTGGTCTTTCTGCCGACCGGATCGATGGTGCAGTGCCTGGCGGCCCTGGCCGTGCACGATCCGGGCGAGTCACCCGACGTCGACGCCTTCGCCATGGCCGAAGCTGCGGGCGCGACCCGCTGGGGTTCGGTGCGCAGTGCCGACGGGATGATGATGACCCTGGCCGGCACCTGCCAGGTGGGCGACATCCTGGGGCTCATCGGGTCCAATGTGCTGGTCATCAAGCAGCGTCAGGTCGAAGCCGCGACAGCACTGATCGACCTGATGCTGGCGATGGGCGGCGAATTGGTCACCATCTTGGCTGGCGCGGACCTGGACGAGGCGGCGTGCGCGGCCATCACCGAGCACGTCTCCTACGAGTACCCGGGTATGGAGCTGGCGATCTACGACGGCGGGCAGCCGGGGCAGTTGCTGCAGATCGGTGTCGAGTAGCGCATGGCCCTGGATCTGACCACCGAGCTCACCGCGAGCGCGCTGGACCAGAAGCTGGTCGGCAAGCTGGCCGATCTGGAGTTGGTGACCGTCGGGGAGTTGCTCCGCTACGTACCGCGCCGTTATCTCGCGCGCGGCGACACCGCCGACGCGGAGGCGCCCGAGGCTGGGAGCTGGATTAACGTCGTCGGCCATGTGACCAAGACCGACATGATCCCGATGAAGCGTAAGCCGGGCAGCTTCCTGAAGGTGACGGTGAACGACGGTCGGCGTACTTACGAGGTCAGCTTCTTCAATGCGCGGTGGATGAAGAAGCGTTTGCTGCCCGGAACGCGGATCGCGTTGGCCGGCACCGTGAAGTACTACCGCGAGCAGATTCAGCTGAGCCATCCGGAATGGTTGATCCTGCCCGATGCGTTCGATGATTCGGTGGTGGGCACCTCAATGCTCACCGAAATGTACTCCGAGCAGGCGCAGGCCGATCCCGATCATGTGGCGTCGGCGGAGGACATGGACCACTTCTCGCGGGACATCGTGCCGATGTATCCGGCGACAAAGGATGTGCAGACGTGGGAGATCTGGCGGGCGATCCGGCGCGTGCTCGCCGATCTTGGGCCCACGAGCGACGTCCTGACTCCGGAGCAGCGCGCCGAGCGTGGCCTCATGGCGAGCGATGACGCGATTCGCAAAATTCACCTGCCTGACACTCAGGACGACATCGGTTCGGCGACGCGGCGGTTGAAGTTCGACGAGGCGCTCGCGGTGCAAACAGCGTTGGCGCAGAACAGGATCGCGGCGGGAACTGAGTCGGCGCACGCCTGCCCGCCTGTGCCCGATGGTCTGGAGAGTCGGCTACTGGCGAAGCTCCCGTTCCAATTGACCGGCGGGCAGCAGGAGGTACTTGGCGAGATCGGGCACGATATTGGCGAGCGGCACCCGATGAACCGGCTCCTGCAGGGCGAAGTCGGTTCCGGTAAGACACTCGTATCGCTGCTGGCGATGCTCCGCATCGTCGATGGCGGACACCAGTGCGCGATCCTCGCGCCGACGGAAGTCCTTGCCGCACAGCACTATCGGACGGTCATGACGATGCTGGGTGATCTGGCTCTGGCCGGGCAACTCGGTGCGGCCGACGGCGCCACGCAGGTTGCGCTGCTCACCGGCTCACAGAAGACCGCTGAGCGCAGGCAGAACCTGCTTGACATCGTCACCGGGCAGGCCGGCATAGTGATCGGCACCCATGCACTTCTCGAAGACAACGTGGAGTTCTTTGACCTCGGGATGGTAGTTGTCGACGAGCAGCACAGATTTGGCGTGGAGCAGCGAGATGTGTTGCGCGCCAAAGGCAGAGTGAATCGTCCGCACTTTCTGGTGATGACGGCGACGCCGATCCCGCGCACCGTCGCGATGATCACTTTCGGCGATCTGGAAACCTCCACGCTCCGTGAACTGCCGCGGGGCCGACAGCCGATCGCCACCAACGTGGTGCCGATGCAGAAGAAGCAGTGGGTCACGCGCGTATGGGAACGCGCGGCCGAGGAAGTGCAGCAGGGTCGTCAGGTCTACGTGGTGTGTACGCGGATCGGCGACGAAAAATCCAATGCAGAGTCGGCGGAGATCTCCGTCCTCGACCAGTGGCAGCAGTTGAGCACCTCCGGTCCGCTCGCCGCCCACACCGTCGACTATCTGCACGGCCGGATGCCCGCAGATGAGAAGAATGAGGTGATGGACCGGTTTACCCGCGGCGAATTGGACGTCCTGGTCGCCACGACGGTCATCGAGGTCGGCGTCGACGTGCCCAACGCGACGATGATGGCGATCGTCAACGCCGAACGGTTCGGCGTGAGCCAACTGCACCAGCTCCGCGGGCGGGTGGGTCGCGGTCGGCATGCGGGCCTTTGTCTGCTGTTGACGGCGGCCCACGAGGGGACCGGTGCCCGGAACCGGCTGGACGCGGTGGCTCGGTCGACTGACGGCTTCGAACTGGCGCGGGTTGATCTGGAAGCGCGCCGCGAAGGCGATGTCCTCGGCTCGCTGCAGTCCGGCGGCAAATCGTCGTTGCACTTCCTTTCCCTGCTCGACGACGCCGACGTCATCGAAGATGCCCGCGCGCTGGCCACCGAGATCGTGCTGGAAGATCTCCCCCTGGCAGATCATCCGGCCCTCGCTGCGCTCGTCGACGCGATCCTTCTACCTTCGAAGCTCGGCTACCTCGAGAAGTCGTGACTCAGCAGCTCGCCGGGTGAGCTGGCAGCTGCTGTTCGTGTTTCTGGGTTGACCGGGCTGTGTCGTCCCGCTTGCCTCCTTCAGTACGGGCTGCGCCACTCACGACACGCTGGTTGAGCCGGGCCGAGGCGCTTGCCGAGGGTCGTGTCGAAACCACCCGCGAACGA
>NZ_JBAQWU010000242.1:0-3876 GCF_049299075.1 Gordonia sp. (in: high G+C Gram-positive bacteria) | reverse complement strand
AGCCGCCGCTGCGAACATCGCAGCGGCGGCTCTTATCGTCGTTGTTATGGGGCCCAGGTGCGGGCACCCTCGGCGGCTTCCTCGGCCTCGTGAACGCCAGCGACGCGGTGGGCACGGTTCACCGCGGAGACCACGGCGCGCAGGCTGGCGGTGGTGATCGACGACGCGATACCCACCCCCCACACGGTCTCACCATTGATCTCGGCTTCCACGTAGCTCGCCGCATTGGCATCGCCGCCAGCGGTCAGGGCGTGCTCGGTGTAGTCCAGGATCCGGACGTCGTAGCCGACAGTGCCCAGCGCGTCGACGAAGGCGGCCAGCGGACCATTGCCGGTGCCGGTGATCTCGCGCTCGGCGCCATCGATCTTCACCACGGCGCTGATCGAGTCGTCGCCATCGTCGTACTGGGCGGCATCGACCTTCTGGTGCATCCGCTCCAGCGGAGTGAGTGGCTCCAGGTACTCCTGGGCGAAGACGTCCCACATCTCCTTGGGGTTGACCTCGCCGCCCTCGCCGTCGGTGATCTTCTGGATCTCACGACTGAACTCGATCTGCAGGCGCCGCGGCAAGTCCATGCCGTGGTCGGCCTTCATGATGTAGGCGACGCCGCCCTTGCCGGACTGGCTGTTGACGCGGATCACGGCCTCGTAGTTGCGGCCGACGTCCTTCGGGTCGATCGGCAGATACGGGACAGCCCACAGAATGTCGTCGACGTCCTTATCCTGCGCGTCGGCGTCGAACTTCATCTGGTCCAGGCCCTTGTTGATGGCGTCCTGGTGGCTGCCGGAGAAGGCGGTGAAGACCAGATCGCCACCGTAGGGGTGGCGCTCGGGGACATTGAGCTGGTTGCAGTACTCGACCGTGCGGCGGATCTCGTCGATGTCCGAGAAGTTGATCTGCGGGTCGATGCCGCGGGCGAACAAGTTCATGCCCAACGTCACCAAACAGACGTTGCCGGTGCGCTCGCCATTACCGAACAGGCAGCCCTCGATGCGGTCGGCGCCAGCCAGGTAACCCAGCTCGGCGGCCGCCACGCCCTCGCCGCGGTCGTTGTGCGGGTGCAGACTCAGAATGATCGAGTCCCGGCGCGCCAGATTTCGGCTCATCCATTCGATGGAGTCGGCGTAGACGTTCGGGGTGGTCATCTCGACGGTGGCTGGCAGATTGATGATGAGCGGCGTGTCCGGAGTTGGCGCGATGACTTCGGAAACCGCATCGCAGACGTCCTTGGCGTAGCTCAGTTCGGTGCCGGTGTAGCTCTCCGGCGAGTATTCGTAGCGCCAGTTGGTGTCCGGGTACTTCTGGGCGATGGCCAGGCACAACTCAGCGGCGTCGGTCGCGATCTTTTTGATCTGCTCTTTGTCGGCGCGGAACACGACCCGGCGCTGCAGCACCGAGGTGGAGTTGTAGAAGTGCACGATCACATTGGGCGCCCCGTTGCACGACTCGTAGGTACGCTCGATCAGCTCCGGCCGGGCCTGGGTCAGCACCTGAATGGTGACATCCTCGGGGATGGCTCCGTCGTTGATGATCTCGCGAACGAAGTCGAAGTCGGTCTGGCTGGCCGACGGGAACCCGACCTCGATCTCCTTGTAGCCCATGCGGACCAGCAGATCGAACATGCGACGTTTGCGAGCTGGGCTCATCGGGTCAATCAGCGCCTGGTTGCCGTCGCGCAGGTCGACGGCGCACCACAGTGGGGCGCGGGTGGCGATATTGTCCGGCCAGGTGCGGTCCGGCAGCGAGATCTGCTCGACCTCGTCGGCGAAGCTCTGGTATCGGTGCACCGGCATAGCTGAATTGCGCTGCAGGTTGTAGGAAGGCTGGCCGACCGGAATCGGTCCGTTCGGGGTAACGATCCGGCTCGGGCCGGAAGCGAATGCGTCTGCTGCTGCCATGACTGGTCAAACTCCTTGGAAGAGGAAGAAAAAGGGGTTGACCGGCACGTTTCAGGGCCCGCGACGGAGGGCCGGTCGTGTCAGACCCCGCCGCGGCAACCGAGAAGGAGGGTGCGCTGCATACTGGCATCGTACGACAGCTCGCCATTCGCATCCAAGTGAGGTATGTCGCGACCTTCTTTGAACGTCGCTACCCGCCAGTGGGCCGCGGGACATTCAAAGCGGGTCGCCACACGCAGAGCGGTTAGCTGAAGCGGGTGCCCCACCGTCCGGCGAACGCGGTCTCGCTCAGTGGCAGCCGTTCGCGCGGCCAGGCGTCGCGTTCGCGGATCTCGGGGGTGAGCGATGCCGGGTCGGCGGCGAGCGCGCCGACGGCCAGGATCACCATCGGCCGGTAGCCGTCCGGAATGCCGAACGCCTCGACGACGTCCGATTTGCTGAAGCCAGCCATCGGGTGGCCGTTGAAGCCCAGCGATTCGGCCTGCAGGATCATCTGTCCCAGCGCCAGCCCGGCGTCCACGGCGCCGTACTCGTGCTTAGCCGCATCCTGGCCGTCGTCGGTGGTGACGACGGCGATCAATGCCACTGCTGCGGGAGCCCAACTGGCGTTGCCATGATTCAACGTGGCCGCCAGCTTGTCGTAGGTGGCATCGCCGCGGCGTCCGACGAGAAATCGGACCGGCTGAATGCGCCCCCAGGTGGGAGCCCAGCGGCCAGCTTCCAGGATCGTGGTCAGGCCGTCGTCGCTGATGGCTGCGTTGACGTCGTAGCCGCGGGCGCTCCAGCGGCCAGCGATCAGCGGGTGCACGGTGGCGGGGATATCGGGCATGGCCACCAGGGTAGGGCCTGGGCAGTTCAGTCGCGATCGCGCATCGCGTAGGCGACCACCGCGCTGAGCACTACCAGCGAGACTCCGCCGGCGATGGCCGCCGCGTGCATACCGCTGACAAAGGCCTCCTTGGCCGACGTCGCCAGCGAGTCGCCGTCCGGGCCGAGGGCCGCGGCCCGCACGAGCGTCTCGCCGAACGAGTCGGCGAAGCGCCCCTCGCCCTTCGAAAGGAAGACTGCGGTGGCAAGGGAACCGAGCAGCGCCAGTCCGAGCGCAGTGCCGAGCTCGAAGCTGGTCTCCGAGACGCCCGAGGCCGCGCCGGAGTGCTCTGGCGGCACCGAGCCGACGACGAGGTCGGTCACCAGCGCGAACTGAATACCGTACCCAATGCCTGCGACCGCAGTCAGTAGCAAGAAGATCCACAGTTCGCTGGTCACATTCAGCGTGAGAATGCCCAGATTGCCGATCGCGGCCAGCAGCAGGGACAGGGTCAACGTGCGCCGGACGCCGAGGTAGTCGGCGACGCGGGAGGCGCCGACAGAAAAGGTGGCAATGGTGACTGCCATCGGGAGCCCGGCGAAAGCGGCGGCGAGGACGTCGTACTGCTGGACCGACTGCAGGAAGACGTTGGCCAGATAGCTCATTCCGGCCTGCGACATCATGCCGACCAGGGCGATCGCGATGCAGGCGCTGAACGTGGCGCTGGCGAACAACTTCAGATTCACCAGCGGTGCCGGTGCGCGCCGCTGATGGGCCAGGAATGCTGCCAACATGGCCATGCCGAAAAGTCCGAGACCCATGTTTAACGCCGAGAATCCTTCGGCAGCAAGGGCCTTCACGGAGTAGACCAGGGGCATGATGCCGAGCAGGGAGAGCGCCACGCCGAGCATGTCGAACGGGTGGGTCGCCTTCACTCGGAACTCGGGCAGCACAAATGGTGCCAGCACGAACAGCGCGGCGAGCACCGGCACGTTGATCAGGAACACCACGCCCCACCAGAAGTGGTGGAGGAGAAGACCGCCGATCACTGGCCCCAGTGCGGCGCCGCCGGCGAAGGCTGCAGTCCAGACGCCGATCGCCTTGGCCCGGTCGGCATTGCGGGGGAACATGTTGGCGATCAGCGCCAGACTGGCTGGCATCAACGTCGCG
>NZ_JBAQWU010000241.1:0-5401 GCF_049299075.1 Gordonia sp. (in: high G+C Gram-positive bacteria) | reverse complement strand
GCCATGCTCTACCTGCCCACCCTTAACGCCGACATCATCGACGACGGCGTCGCTAAGGGTGACACCGGCTTCATCCTGCGCACCGGCGGCGTGATGCTGGCTATCTCCGCCGCGCAGGTGATCTGTTCGGTGACCGCGATGTTCTTCGGCGCGCGCGCCGCCCTGGGCGCCGGTCGCGATATCCGACACGATCTGATGCATCGCACCAACGACTTCTCCGCCCGCGAGGTTGGCAAGTTCGGTGCCCCCTCCCTGATCACCCGCACCACCAACGACGTCCAGCAGGTCCAGTTGCTCGCGGTGATGGGCGTTTCGATCCTGGTGATGGCGCCAATCATGGCCATCGGCGGCATCGTGATGGGCATGCGGGTGGCCTTACCCATCTCGTGGATTCTGGCGATCGCGATCCCGGTCCTCGGACTGACGATGGCGTTGATCATCGGCCGAATGATCCCCGGTTTCCGCGCAATGCAGTCCCGGATCGACGATGTGAACCGAGTGCTGCGCGAGCAGATCACCGGCATCCGCGTGGTCCGCGCCTTTGTCCGAGAGCGGCACGAAACCGCACGGTTCGCCGTCGCCAACGACCGGCTAGCCGACGCCTCGCTCCGCGTCGGCCGGATGATGGCGCTGATGTTCCCCGCTGTCATGCTGATCACCAACCTGACCTTGATTGCGGTGCTCTGGTTCGGCGGCAAGCAGATCGGTGACGGAAGTATCGAAATCGGCGTGCTGACCGCGATGATCAGTTACGTCATGCAGATCATGATGGCGGTGATGATGGCCTCGTTCCTGGCGATGATGGCACCTCGCGCCGGGGTCTGCGCCGAACGCATCTGCGAGGTCCTCGACACCGAGACCTCCGTCGCCCCGCCCGCTGATCCACAGCCGATCCGCGGCAATCCGGCGGTAGTCGAGTTTGCCGACACCGAGTTCCGTTATCCGGGTGCCGCCGAACCGGTGCTCTCGAATATCTCGTTCACCACCGCCCCCGGCACGACCACCGCGATCGTCGGTTCCACCGGCTCGGGCAAAACGACTCTGCTCAATCTGGTGCCGCGACTGCTGGACGTGACCGGCGGCGGCGTGCAGGTCGGCGGCGCGGACCTGCGCACCGTCGACCTCGACGAGTTGCGCCGGAATATCGGATTGGTGCCGCAGCGCGCGTACCTGTTCTCCGGCACCGTCGCCGACAATCTGCGCCAGGGCAAACCAGAGGCGAGTGAGGAAGAGATGTGGGAGGCGCTGCGCATCGCGCAGGCCGACGACTTTGTGCGGGCGATGCCCGACGGTCTGGCGACCGACATCGCCCAGGGCGGCACCACCGTCTCGGGCGGTCAGCGGCAACGCTTGGCGATCGCCCGGGCGCTGATCCGCAAGCCGTCGATCTACTTGTTCGACGACTCGTTCTCGGCGCTGGACCTGACGACCGACGCCAAACTGCGTGCGGCATTGCGGCCGGCCACCCGCGACGCGGCAGTCATCGTCGTCGCCCAGCGACTCTCCACGATCACCGGCGCCGACCAGATCGTCGTGCTTGATCGGGGCCAGATCGCCGGGATCGGAACGCACGAGGAACTCCTGACATCGTGTCCAACGTATACCCAGATCGCCGAATCCCAGCTCGCGATCGGGCAGGCGTCATGAGCCGCCCCGGAAACACCGCGAGCAGCCCGAGCCTGCCCCGCGGCGGCCCGCCCGGCATGGCACCGACCTTGGCGAAGGCGAAGAGCTTCAAGCCAACACTGAAGCGGTTGGTCCGCCAGTTGGGCGCCTACCGCGGACGACTGCTGGTGATTCTGGCGTCGATCGTCGGATCGGTGACACTCTCTGCGGTAGCCCCCCGTGTTCTGGGTCGGGCCACCGATCTGCTGTTCGACGGCTTCATCGGGTCACGACTGCCGGCCGGACTCACCAAAGACCAGGCCGTCGAGCAGCTGCGGGAACACGGTCAGGGCACCTTCGCCGACATGGTCTCCTCGATGAACGTCGTTCCCGGCGGCGGCATCGACTTCGGGGCGGTCGGCACCGTGCTGCTGCAGGTGCTGGTGCTCTACGTCGGATCGGCCCTGCTCGGGTGGTTGTCCGGCTATCTGCTGAATCAGGTGGTAGTCGCGACCATCGCCGGGATGCGCGCCGAGGTGGAAGAGAAGATCCACCGGCTGCCGCTGTCGTACTACGACGCCTCGGCGCGCGGCGATCTGCTCAGCCGCGTCACCAACGACCTGGACAATCTGTCGCAGAGCCTGCAGCAGACCATCAACCAGTTGCTGAACTCGGTCCTCATGGTGATCGCGATCCTGATCATGATGCTGACCATTTCGCCGCTGCTGTCGTTGATCGCGATCGCCACCGTGCCGCTCGCGGTGATCGCCACCGCACTGATCGCCAAACAGTCCAAGCCGCACTTCATCGGGCAGTGGACGTCGACCGGCAAGCTCAACGCGCAGGTCGAGGAGACGTTCACCGGGCACGAGCTGATCACCGCCTTCGGCCGTCGCGCGGAGGTGGAGGCAGTCTTCGACGCCCAAAACGAAACCCTCTACGAATCCAGCTGGAAAGCCCAGTTCATCTCCGGCATCATCATGCCGACGATCATGTTCCTCGGGAACCTGAACTATGTGGCGGTCGCCGTGGTCGGCGGCCTCCGGGTGGCGTCCGGGCAGCTGAGCCTGGGCGAGGTGCAGGCCTTCATCCAGTACTCCCGCCAGTTCACGCAGCCGCTGACCCAGATCGGGTCGATGTTCAACCTGATGCAGAGCGGGGTGGCCTCGGCCGAGCGCCTCTACGAGGTGCTCGATGAGCCGCAAGAGACGCCCGACCGGGCCCATCCGCAGAGCCCGGCCACCGATACCGGGCACATCGAGTTCGATGACGTCTCGTTCTCCTATCGGGTCGATCAGCCGCTGATCGAGCACCTGTCGCTGGCGGCGGAGCCCGGGCAAATGGTCGCCATCGTCGGCCCCACCGGCGCGGGTAAGACAACGCTGGTGAACTTGATCATGCGGTTCTACGACGTCGACTCGGGCACGATCCTGATCGACGGCGTCGACTCGCTGACGATGACGCGCGACGACGTCCGGATGCGCACTGGGATGGTGCTGCAGGACTCGTGGTTGTTCGGCGGGACGATCTACGAGAACATCGCCTACGGCGATCCGGCCGCAAGCTACGAGCAGGTAATCGAAGCGGCCCAGGCCTGCCACGTCGACCACTTCGTGCGGACCTTGCCCGACGGCTACGACACCCTGCTCGACGACGAGGGCGGCGGCGTCAGCGCCGGGGAACGGCAACTGATCACCATCGCCCGCGCCTTCCTGGCCCGGCCGACGATCCTGATTCTCGACGAGGCGACGAGTTCGGTCGATACCCGCACCGAGTTGCTGATCAGCCAGGCCATGGCACGGCTGAGCAGCGACCGGACGAGTTTCGTGATCGCACACCGGCTCTCGACCATCCGCAACGCCGACCTGATCGTGGTGATGGAGGACGGCCGCATCGTCGAACAGGGCACCCACGAGGAGCTGTTGGCCGCCCATGGCGCCTACTACCGCCTCTACAACGCCCAGTTCACCGCCGCGCTCGACTGAACTCCGAACCCCATCGAGACGCACGGCACAGCCGTGGGGACCAACGACCCAGTGATTAAGTGGAGTAGCACTCCGTAATATCGGGGGATGTGAGCGCCACCAACGAGACTCCTGCCGCACCGGGTACGGCGCAGCCGCCCACCCGGCCAATGAGCTGGCACCGGCGCGCCGGAATGCCGGTACGGATCTGGATGGTCGTGCTGATCGCCCTCGGGCTGACGCACTGGGCGCTGCCGGAGTCGCGGTGGCTACTGGTCCACGTCTTCACCATCGGGCTGGTCGCGAACTCGATTCTACTGTGGTCGCAAACGCTCGCCGAACGGTTCCTCGGCTACCACCTGCCGCCGGACCAGCGCCGCGGGCAACTGACGCGGATCTACACGCTCAACGTCGGGCTGATCGTGATGATCGTCGGCATGGTGGCCGGGCAATGGGTCCTCACCCTGGTCGGCGCCACCGCGATCGCCGTGGTCATCGCCTGGCACGCGGCGGCGATGGCCCGGTTAATCACCCAAGCGCAGCGGGGCCGTGCCGAACGTGGCGACGCACCCGCGGAGAATGCGCTGAACGCGTGGTTCTTCGTCGGCTCGGCAGCGCTGCTGCCCTTCGGCGCGGCCTTCGGGGTAGCGATGGCCTATGGTTTCGCCGACCCCGAGCAGGCCGGCTTCCTCCTCACCCACCAGGCGCTGAACATTTTCGGCTTCCTCGGCCTGGCCGCCGCCGGTGTGCTGATGCTGATGTTCCCGCGACTCCTGAGCGGAGCCGGCATCGCGGATCGACGACGCCCGTACGCCCTCGCCGTGCTGATCGCGGGCATCGCAGTGATCTGCGGCGGCGCACTGGCGGATCAGCCAGTGCTGGCGGCCGCCGGCGTGATGGTCTATCTGGCCGGCTGGCTGATCGTCGTCGTACCCTTTGTGCCGCTGCTGCGGCGGCGCCCGCCCGACTCCTTTGCGACGGCGTCGATCACTGCGGCGCTGCTGTGGCTGCTCGGCTCCCTGGTGGCCTACGCGGCGCTTCTGCTGACGGGTCCGTTCGAGGCGTACCGGCTCTCCATCCTGAGCGTCTGGTTCCTGGCCGGGTTCGCCGCGCAGCTGTTGTTCGGCGTGATGAGTCATCTGCTGCCGACGATGATGGGCGGCGGCGCAGTGACCGCCGCCGGTCTGCAGGAAATGAACCGTTGGTGGTTGTGGCGAGTGCTGGTGATCAACGGCGGTCTGCTGCTGTGGCTGCTACCGCTCGGCAGTTGGGCCAAGGTCGCGGTGTCGTCGTTGGTGATGCTGGCGTTCATCCTGTTTCTCCCCATCATGATCGCCAGCGCTCGCGCGGCAATGGCGGTCCGCAAGTCAGCGCACCCAACCGGTGAACAACCCTCGGTGGCAGTCACGCTGGGCACTCCAGCCAGCAGCCCACCACAGACGCCAGCAGCCCCATCGGCGCCGGCTCAGCAACGGGGACTGCAGGCGATCGCCGCAGCCACGGCACTGGCACTGGTGGTTGCCGTAGGCACCGCATTCGGAGGTTCGCAGAGCGCATCGGTCGGCGATGCGGCTGGCACGGCGACGCCGACCGGGAACACCACCACGGTCGCCGTCGAGGCCGTCGGCATGCGCTTCACCCCGAACACGATCCAGGTCCCCGCCGGCGACAAACTCGTCCTGAACGTCACCAACCACGACAGCATGGTGCACGACCTCGTGCTCGCTACCGGCGAGTCCACCGGCCGGATCGCTCCGGGCGCCACCGCCTCACTCACGGTCGAGGTGGTCGGCCGAAGCATCGACGGATGGTGCTCGATCGTCGGCCACAAG
>NZ_JBAQWU010000240.1:0-6140 GCF_049299075.1 Gordonia sp. (in: high G+C Gram-positive bacteria) | reverse complement strand
GGTGTGCACACCGGGTACGGTGCCGACATAGTGCGGGTCGACACCGTACCCGACCAGTTCCCGGACCAAGTACCGACCGAACGGATCGTCGCCGGTCGCCGTGATGACCGCGGAGCGCAGGCCGTGCCGGGCCGCGGCGACCGCAACATTGGCCGCCGTCCCACCCAGCGACTTACCGAAGCTCTCGACGTCCTCGAGCCCCACCCCAACCTGCTGCGGGTAGAGGTCGACGCCGATCCGGCCGATCGTCAGGACGTCGAACGCCGAGGTCACCGAAAATCACCGGCGGCAAACGACTTCTCCAATTGCTCCAGAGACCGGCCGCTCGTATTCGGCAGTGTCTTGTACATCAAGAAGCCGAAGATCGCGGTGGTCACCAGGAAGGTTCCGTAGGTGCCGGTCAGGCCGCCCTCCTGAACGAGCCAGGGCACCGCCTGGCCGACGGCCGCGTTGGCCAGCCACAACACCAAGGCCGCGGCCCCCATGCCGAAGCCGCGCAACCACAGCGGGAACAGTTCGGAGAGACAGACCCACGTGGTGACGTTCATCGTCGTCTGCTGGACGAGGATGAACAGGGCGAGCAGGACCAGGATCGCGTAGGTCTGCGCGGTACTGCCGTCCGGCAGGAGCAGGGTCACCGCCACGATCGCAGCGTGGCAGCACATCACCAGGGTCATCCCGGTCAGGAGCAGGGTGCGGCGCGGGACGCGGTCGATCAGATAGAACAGGCAGAAGATGCTGCCGACCACCGCGGCTGATCCGACGAAGACATTGGCGATGGGCGCCGCCGCGCCGCTGAAACCAGCGGTCTGAAGCATCTGCGTTCCGTAGATCATCACCGAGTTCACGCCGGTCGCCTGCTGGCCGACGGCGAGGATAATGGCGGCCAGCAGCAATCGGCGTACCCACCCGATTCCGAGGTCGCCCCACGACGCCGTGCGCTGCTTCTCTTCGCTGCGGGCGAGGTCCGCCAGTTCGGCGAGTTCGGCGCGGGCGCGCTCGGGGCCGCGCACCTGGTCGAGGACGGCGAGCGCATCGTCATACCGGCCCTGGCGGATGTACCAGCGCGGCGACTCCGGCATCTTCAGCATGCCGACAAAGAGGCAGACCGCGGGAATCGCGCAGATCGCCAGCATCAGTCGCCAGACGCCCTCGTGGCCGGCGGGGTTTTCGGCGGTGGCCGGCGGCCAGATCGCCGCGATGATCGCGTTGACGGCGAAGGCGGCGAGTTGCCCTGCGACAATGGCGAGCTCGTTGCGGCCGCCGAGGGCACCGCGTCGTTCCGTCGGCGCCAGTTCAGAGAGATAGATCGGCACGACGACCGAGGCCCCGCCCACCGCCAAACCGAGGACGAATCGCGACGGCAGCATCACGGCCAGGCTCGGGGCGATGACGCTACCCAGGGTGCCGAGGAAGAAGACGACCGCCAGATACACCAGCGTCCGCCTGCGCCCGAACCTGTCTGCCAGCCGTCCGGCTGCGAGCGCACCGAGGGCCGCACCGATCAGCAGGATGCTGACGACCAGTCCTTCGGTGGCGGCGGACAGGCCGAACTCGAACTTCATCGGTTCCAGCGCGCCGTTTAGGACGCCGGTGTCGTAGCCGAAGAGCAGACCGCCGAACGTCGCGACCACGACGATGACGTCCATCCGCCGCTGCCACGGACCGGGCCGCAGGGGCGGAAGCGCGGGCGCAGCCGAGTCGATGCTGTGGGCCACTTCTTCTCCTTGCCGTCCGGCGACTGCAGTCACCTTACGACGGAAAGACCGCTACCCGGCCGCTTCGCGGATGGCGGGGGCGAAGAGCGCGGCCAGATTGGCGGCCACCTGCGGGGCCGGTACCTCCGGGGGCATTGCCACGTAACTGAGCGCCATCCGGGCCACCGCGCCGGCGATCGGCTCGGCCTTGTCCGGCGGCAGTCCGATCCACGAACCGACGACGATGTCGCAGAGCCGCGCCTTCGCGGCGGTGATCAGCGGAGCGGCGTCCGTGGTGATCAGCCGATGCAGATCGGAGTTCGCCTCCCCCGACAGCAGCGAGGCGATCATCGGATCGGCTGCGGCACTGGCGAAGAAGCGGTCGAACCCGTCGACCAGGGCCCGGTCCAGATCGTCGACGTTGGCGGAAATCGCCGAGCCGATCTGGCCGGTGAACTGCTCGACCAGCCGCAGCGCGTACGCCTGGGCCAGTCCGTGCCGCGACCCGAACTCGTTGTAGACCGTCTGCCGACTCACCCCGGTCTGCCGGGCGACGTCGGCCATCGTCACCTTGGACCAGTCGCGCTCGGAGAGTAGCTCCCGGACGGCGTCGAGCAGTGAATTGCGCAGCAGCAGTTTGCTCGCCTGGGCGTACGACGTCGGGGCACTCACCGTGCCCAGGATAGCCGCGGCACGGGTGGTCGCGGCGCGGGCAAGGACGGGGAGGCTCACACCGCCGCGCCCACGTTCGCGCCCAGCTGCGCGCGCAGTTCCCGGGCGGCCGCCGCCCGCCCGACGGTCACCGCGCCCCGCAGCCCTTCTGGCCCGGAAACGAGGACCGTCGCCGCCGGCCCGTCCTGTGCCTGAGCTGTCAGGATGCCGTCGACGGTCACGTCTCCACCCGCCGCTGGCCAGCCGACCAGCTGGAAGTTGACGCCGTACTGGATGGTCCATGCCCGCGGCACCTCGGCGAACACCGGCGCTCGAGCACCGGCCAGGTCAGCGAGCACGGTGCGGGCTGCGGCCGCACCCTGGTCCACCGCCGCGAACCAGTGCTCGCCGCGCGCGGGTTCACCGGTGCGCGGATCGGGCACTGCGGCAACGTCTCCCGCGGCGTAGACCCCGGCCAGCGAGGTCCGCAGCGACGGATCGACGACGATCCCACCGCGCCCCGCGTCGGCGCCGGCCACCTCGGCGAGCGCAACATCGGGCGCCATGCCCAAGGCCGCGACGACGGTGCCGCCGATCTGCTCACCGTCGTGCAGCTCCACACCCGCGGCGCTAGCGCGAACGACACGGCCATCGAGCCGCACGTCCACACCGTGTTGGCGGTGAAGGTCAGCCAAGAACACCGAAACCTCCCGCGGCACAACGCGACTCATCAGGCGATCACCTGCTTCTAGGACGGTGACGCGATGTCCGGCCGCCGCCGCCGAGGCGGCGAGTTCCAGCCCGATCAGCCCGCCGCCGATCACCGTCAGCGAACCGGACTGGGCGATCGCGGCACGAATCCGCTCCGCATCGGCCACCGTGCGCAGCGTCGGCACGTCGTCGTCGAGCCAGTCCGGACGGATCGGCTGGCCGCCAGTCGCCAGGATCAGCGCAGCGTAGGAGAGTTCCGTGCCGTCGGACAAGCTGACGGTGCGTGCCTCCGGATCGAAGCCCAGGACCGTTGCGGCGCTGCGGATCTCGATATCCTTGTCACTCCAGTACTGCTGCTTCTGCAGGGCGATCCGCTGCTGACTCAGATCGGCGGTGAGCAGATCCTTGCTGAGCGCGGTGCGCCGAAACGGCAGTCCAGCCTCGGCGCCGATGATCGTGACCTCGCCGGTATACCCCTCGCCGCGCAACGTCTGAGCAGCGGTCGCCCCGGCCGCGCCAGCGCCAATGATCACGACCCCGGACGCAGCCCCGGTCTGACTGCTCATGCCCGCGACACCTCGACCATCTCGAAGTCGGCCTTGGCCGCGCCACAGTCCGGGCAGCTCCAGTCGTCGGGGATCTGGTCCCACCGAGTGCCGGGGGCGATGTCCTCGTCGGGCCAGCCCAGTGCCTCGTCGTACTCGAAGCCGCACTGCACGCAACGGAAGAGCTTGTAATGGTTGACGGCGGTCATCTCATGCTCCGATCACGACGAAGTCGATCTTTTCCCGAACCCCGCAGTCGGGGCAGGCCCAGTCGTCGGAGATCGCGGACCAGGGCGTGCCGGCCCCGAAGCCCTCGCGCGGCGCACCCTGCGCGACGCGGTAGACATACTCGCAGTTGGGGCAGCAGTAGGCGAGCGCCGCCTCGGTGTTCGCCGCCTCGTCGTTCCGGGTGTCGCGTGCGACGACCGGCGTCGGCCGCGGCTCTCGCGCGGGTCGCTCACCGTCGCTGGCACCCCGAGGCGCCTGCCCGTACTTCGCGAGCAGCTTGGCCTCCTGGCCCGGCTGCAGGTTGGCCCGCGTCAGGTCGCCGTCGTAGTGCTCGATCACGCGCTTGTCCATGATCTTGCGCCAGAGCGGCGGGAAGTAGGTCAACGAGATCATGCTGGCGTAACCGCTGGGCAGACTCGGCGCCTCGGAAAAGCTCCGCAATGTCTGGTATCGGCGCGTGGGATTCGCGTGGTGATCGCTGTGCCGCTGCAGGTGGTACAGGAAGATGTTGGTCGCGATGTGGTCGGAGTTCCAGCTGTGCTCCGGGGTGCAGCGCTCGTACCGGCCGCGTTTGTTCTGCTGCCGCAGCAGGCCGTAATGCTCGAGGTAGTTCACGGCTTCCAGGAGCGAGAATCCATAGATCGCCTGGATCACCAGGAACGGCAGTACCTGCCAGCCGAAGAGGCCAGCGAGCGCCCCCCAGAGCACGACCGTCATGACCCAGGCGTTGAGGACGTCGTTGCTCGGGTGAAAGACCGGGCGGTCGAGCCGCTTCATGCGGTTGGCTTCCAGTTCCCACGCCGACTTCAGGCTTCCGAAGACGCTGCGCGGCAGGAAGCCCCAGAAGGTCTCGCCGAATCGTGAGCTGGCCGGATCCTCCGGGGTAGCGACGCGTACGTGGTGGCCGCGGTTGTGCTCGATGTAGAAGTGCCCGTAGGCGGTCTGCGCGAGCGTCACTTTGGAGAGCCATCGCTCCATCGAAACCTTTTTGTGGCCGAGCTCGTGCGCGGTGTTGATGCCGATGCCACCCATGGCGCCGATCGAGATTGCGAGACCGATCTTGGAGATCAGGCTCAGCGAGCCGCTGTCGATACCCATCCAGCTCAAATCACCGAAGCGTCCACCAGGGCCGGCCGTCCAGAGATAGGCCGCAATCACCAGGCTCACGAGCTGGAACGGAATGTACGCGTAGGTGCAGTAGCGGTAGTACTTGTCGTTCTCGAGCTGTTCGATCAACTCATCGGGCGGGTTCTGGCCATCGGGCCCGAAGAAACGATCCAGGATCGGCAGCAGCCCGTAAATCAGGATCGGGCCAATCCACCACCAGATCGGGGTCGCGTGCTGCATCCACGCCCAATCGAGCTGGTGCCCGACCCAGTTGCCCAGCACGATGAAGCCGGTGGCGAGGAACACGGCGGTCGGCGGAATCAGGCCGAGTAGCCACAGGTAGCGCTTCTTGTCGCGCCACTGCAGCGGCGGCACCGGCGGGGCAACGGCACCGACGGCGCGCTCATCGGCCACCTGCTCGTTGGTCCCCTGGGCGTTGTCTACCGGTTCATGGGCCCCGGTCTGGCCGGGGGCTGACACTTGGGTCATGTCGACTTCTCCTCACTCCTGGTCCTGCGAAGTGAGATTGACACTACGGTTAGCTGCGTCCGATGTCTATACATTTTGATTGATTTGTACAAAACAATGCGGATCGGTGACGCATTTCCACCTTCCGAACAGGGTGTTGTTCGCGGTGACGTCGGCGGCACTTACCTATCATCAGAGGCGTGCAGTACTCCCGTTTCGTGGCACTCGGCGACAGTCAGACCGAGGGATTGTGCGATCCGGATCCCCGCTACGAGTTCCGGGGATGGGCCGATCGGCTCGCCGAACTGCTCGCCGAACACAACCCCAACGTGCAGTACGCCAACCTCGCCGTACGCGGCAAGAACACCCGGCAGGCACGTGAAGAACAGCTGCCCCGAGCCCTCGCGATGGCGCCGGATTTGATCACCGCACCGCTGGGCATGAACGACGTGATCGGCAGCTCCGATATGGCGCGGGTCGAAGGCGACCTCGACGACGTCTACCGGCAACTGGCCGACACCGGCGCCACCGTGGTGATCTCGACGTTCCCAGACGTCACCGCGACCATCCCGCTGGGCCGCAGGTTGGAGACCAAGCTGCTCGCCCTCAACGACATGATGCGAGGCTTCGCCGAGCGCTACGGCTTCGTGCTCGTGGACCTGCACTCCGCGCCAGTGCTGGCCGACCTGCGCTCGTGGGCGCCGGACCGCCTGCACGCCTCGCCGCTCGGGCA
>NZ_JBAQWU010000239.1:0-1986 GCF_049299075.1 Gordonia sp. (in: high G+C Gram-positive bacteria) | reverse complement strand
GGCAAGACCACGCTACTGCGGGCGATCCTCGGGCAGGCGCCGCTGAGCGCCGGGGCACTCGCAGTGCACGGCAGGCTCGGCTACGTCCCGCAGCAGCACGGCAGCGACTCCGACCTCATGGCACTGCGCGGACGCGATCTGGTGGGCTTCGGCGTGGACGGAACACGATGGGGGGTCGGCTTGTTCGGGCGGGGCCGACGTAGCGCACTGGTCGACAAAGCGGTCGCCGAAGTAGACGCCACCGCCTTTGTCGACAAACCCCTCGGACTGCTGTCCGGCGGCGAGCAGCAGCGCCTGCGGGTAGCACAGGCCCTCACCAATGACCCCGACGTCCTGCTGTGCGACGAACCACTCTCCAGTTTGGATTTGCGCAACCAGCGCACCGTCGTCGACCTGCTGGACGCGCGGCGGCGCGCCCACGGCACCGCAATCCTGTTCGTCACGCACGAGATCAACCCGGTGCTCCCCTTCGTCGACCGCGTCCTCTACCTAGTCGATGGCCGGTTCCGCATCGGCACGGTCGCCGAAGTGATGAACTCGGCAACGCTCAGCGAGCTGTACGGCAGCCAGATCGACGTCGCCGAGGTAGCTGGCCGGCTCGTGGTGATCGGCGGTGACGGCGAGCACCACCACTGCGACGACCATGAGTACCGCAGCCTGGATGCCAGCGGACGCGATCCCGGCGACGTCTCGACGCGGGTGATCGGTCGATGATGCGAACGCATGCCGGCGCGGATCTGATGCTGGCCGCCGACCTGGGTAGCTTCTGGAACTTTGAGCAGACCGCCGACCTGCTCTCACGCACCTTTGTGCAGCAGTCTCTGCTCGCGCTCGCCCTGCTCGGCTTGATCGGCGGCTTGCTGGGCCCGATGATCGTGGCCCGGCAGATGAGCTTTGCCGTGCACGGCGCCGCCGAGCTGAGCTTCACCGGTGCCGCTGCCGCCCTGCTCCTCGGGTTCAGCGTCAACCTCGGTGGTGTGATCGGCGCGGTGATCGCCGCCGCAGTCTTCGGCTGGCTGGGTAACCGCGCCCGCGAACGCGACTCGGTGATCGGCGTCGTGATGGCCTTCGGCCTCGGTCTGGGCGTGCTCTTTCTCCACCTCTACGGCCGCACCGGTACCGGTTTCGCACTGCTCACCGGACAGGTAGTGAGCGTCGGCAAATCCGGTCTGGTGGCCGTCGCGATCACCGCCGTCATTGTGGTCGCGGTGCTCGCGGTGATTTACCGGCCGCTGTTGTTCGCCAGTCTCGACCCGCGCGTGGCGACCGCCGCGGGCGTCCCGATGCGAACCCTTTCGGTCGTCTTCGCGGTCTTGGTCGGCCTGGCCGCCGCCCAGGGCGTGCAGATCATCGGCGCCCTGCTGGTGATGTCGCTGCTCATCACGCCGGCCGCTGCGGCGGCCCGGCTCACCGCGTCCCCTGGACGCCAACTGGTGCTCGCCGTGGCCTTCGCGGAGATCGCCGCCGTCGGCGGGCTCATCCTCTCCCTGGCCCCAGAGTTACCGATTTCGGTGCTGGTCACCACCATCTCGTTCGTGATCTATCTGCTCGCCCGCCTGTTCGGCATGCGTGCCCGCGACTGACCAGCCGCGCGTCACGCCCGACGCTCCCTGGGCTTGTCGAAGGGTCACTCCTCGGCAAATCCCGGGTTGCAGCGATAGGCCACCATGTCTTCGTTGCTGACCACCGGGCGGTCAGGTTCGAGGTTCCAGCTGGTTTTCTCCGGATCGACAAGCCGCGCGAACGTCCAGTGACAGTCGAACTGCGCGCGCATGCCCGGCGTGTCACCGTCAGGGGCGAGCGCCAGCACCTCAGCCCAGGCGGTGTCGGCGACGGTATCGCCGGTGACCGTACGGCCAGCCCGAGTCGGATGAATCTGCAGGCTCGGTCCTACTTCAGTCTGCACCCATTC
Source organism: Gordonia sp. (in: high G+C Gram-positive bacteria) (assembly GCF_049299075.1). Lineage (GTDB taxonomy): Bacteria > Actinomycetota > Actinomycetes > Mycobacteriales > Mycobacteriaceae > Gordonia. The sequence goes on along the minus strand of NZ_JBAQWU010000239.1, from coordinate 74 downwards.
GACGCTCTCAACGTACGGCGGCGGCAAGCTCGGCGGTACCGGCGTGCGCGTCGTCGACGCGGTACGTTCTACTA
>NZ_JBAQWU010000238.1:0-1596 GCF_049299075.1 Gordonia sp. (in: high G+C Gram-positive bacteria) | reverse complement strand
CCAACCGGACCGCCGACATGGTGGCCTCAGTGCCCGAGTTCACCAGCCGGACCCGCTCGACCGGTGCCACGCGCGCCTTGATCGCCTCGGCGAGCGCGATTTCCGCCTCGGTCGGCGCACCGAAACTCAGGCCATGGGTGGCCGCCGACCGCACCGCGTCGACCACGGCGGGATGTGCGTGCCCCAGAATCATTGGTCCCCACGAGCACACCAGGTCGACATACTGATTGCCGTCGACGTCGGTCAGCACGCAACCGGACGCCTCGGTGATGAAGCGCGGAGTGCCGCCGACCGCAGAAAAGGCGCGAACCGGGGAGTTCACGCCCCCCGGAATCGAGGCGGTCGCACGCTCGAACAGCTTTGCAGAAGCGGCGGTGGGACGGACCATGACCTCCAGTGTTCCAAATCTGGCTGCCCGTGCCCAATCACTCCGGCTCGTGTACCCGCGCGTAGGACCTAAAATGTCAGGCATGTTCGGTTCGGCTCATGAGTCAGGGACTACGTCGCCGGTCGGACGCGCGTCCTGGCGACAGCTGCGCCTGCCGGGCTTCCCGCGGTTCGAACCGGAGGAAGAACGGGCCTTCCGCGCCGAGTTCGTGGCCGCCGGACGGCGCCACAAGTTCGAGCTGTGGCTGCTCCTGTTGGTGATCACCGCCATTTTGGTCGTCTTTCACCGCTACTACTTCACCGATCCGGGCACCCCCCGAATGGTGTTGCCGTTGCTCGTCGTCGCTTTGGTGATCCCGGCCGTCCTGCGCTGGCTCAGCAGCAGCTATCGGCCGTGGCTCCGGTGGTCGACGGCACTGTTCGTGATTTCCGTCTACCTCGACGTCGCCTGTCTGATGGCGATCCGTGCGATCAGCATCGCTGGCGGCCATGATCTGGTGCCGATCCTGTTGCCGGTCGGCGTGCTGGCCGCCTTGCTCGTGGTGAATGTGCGGTTCCTGATCCTGCTGCCGACGGTCCTGATCGGTTTCGCCGGGCTCGCCGTTATCGAACTGCTCACCATCCCGACCGACAGCAACCAGTTGTTCAATGTCGTGGCCAGCGGGGCGATTCTGCTGGTCCCGCTGCTCTCGACGTACGAGCTCGAACGCTTGAATCGGGTGGCCTGGCAGCAGAAACAGGAGTTGGCCCGACACTCGGTGACCGACGCCCTCACCGGCCTGCCGAATCGGCGCGCATTCGCCGAGTCGGTCCGCACCGATCTCGCCGACCGGGCCGATCGGTCCACCCCGATCGCGCTGGCCCTGATCGACCTCGACTGCTTCAAGCACCTCAACGACACTCTCGGCCATCCGGCTGGCGACCGCGCCCTCACCGCGATCGGCCACTATCTGCTCGACGATTCCGCCGCCCACGGCAGCCCCGGCGAACTCCTCGCCCGACTCTCTGGTGAGGAGTTCGCCGTCTACTGGCCCGACCTCGACGCCGCATCCGCGCACCGGCGCGCCGAAGCCCTGCGCGCCGGCATCGGCGAGCTCGCGCTCCCCATGCCGCTGACCGCATCGGCCGGGTTCGTCAGCCGCACCCCCGCGCACCACAATCCCGCCCACGACAATCCCGCCCACGACGATCCGGAGATCGCGATACGAC
>NZ_JBAQWU010000237.1:0-8297 GCF_049299075.1 Gordonia sp. (in: high G+C Gram-positive bacteria) | reverse complement strand
ACGCACCTGAGCCTGTTCGAGGGCGAGTCCAATGCCTTCCACGACCCGGACGATCCGATGCAGCTGTCGGCCACCGGCAAGCAGTTCATCGCCGGGATTCTGACGCATGCCAACGAGATCAGCGCGGTGACCAATCAATGGGTCAACAGCTACCGGCGACTGGTGCACGGCGGCGAGGCCCCCACCGCTGCCACGTGGGGCCGAGCCAACCGCTCGGCCATGGTCCGCCTGCCGCTGTACACGCCGACCAAGGCGTCCTCGCGACGCGTCGAAATTCGCACCCCTGACTCGGCCTGCAACCCGTACCTGTCGTTCGCGGTACTGCTGGCGGCAGGTCTGCGCGGCATCGCCGAAGGCTACGAACTGCCCGAGGAAGCCGAGGACAACGTGTGGGCCCTGACTCGGGCGGAACGGCGTGCGATGGGCTACCGCGAATTACCCACTTCCCTCTCCGATGCGCTCCACCAGATGGAGCGCTCGGAACTCGTTGCCGAGGCGTTGGGCGAGCATGTCTTCGACTATTTCCTGCGCAACAAGTGGGCCGAGTGGTCGGCCTACCGTGAGCAGGTCACGCCGTTCGAGCTCAAGCACCACCTGCCGCTGTAGTCCGCCGCGGCAGCGCAGCCGATAGGCTTGATTACCGTGACTGCACGAGGTGGACGTTCGACGGTGCCGAGCCCCGGTCGGCTGGGATTGCTCGAGCCCACGGCCCGGGACGATCTGGGCGCGCTCGGCTGGGACACGCCGGACAGTGTGGACCGGTTGTGGGCACTCTCGCGCGCCGCCGACGCCGATCTCGCCCTCAAAGCACTCGTCCGCCTGCAGCAGGCCACTGCAGACGACGACTGGGCACAGATCGATCGGTTGCTGCGCGAGGACACCACCTTTCGCGGTCGGTTACTTGCCGTCCTGGGCGCCTCCGATTCCCTCGGCGATCATCTGGTTGCCGAACCGGGCGCGTGGCGTCTGCTGATTCCGCGTGACCTGCCGACCGCGGCCCAGGCGCGGGAGGCGATGCTCGCGTCGGTGGACGCCGTTGAAGAACCGGACGCCGGGTCGAATCTGCTGTACCGCGCGGCGATCAGCGGCCCGGAAGCGATCAGCCGACTACGGGTGGCCTACCGGAACTTGGTGCTGAAGCTGGCCGCACAAGACCTGGCCGCCACCGTCGAAGACGAGCCCGTGCTGTTCCTGCCCGAGGTCGGCAGGCGGCTCGCCGATCTCGCCGACGCGGCGCTGACCGCGGCGCTGGCCGTCGCCGTGCGCGAAGTGCTCGGCGATGACCCGCTGACCGGTCGCATCGCGGTGATCGCCATGGGCAAGTGCGGGGCGCGGGAACTGAACTACGTGAGCGACGTGGATGTCGTCTTCGTTGCCGAACCTGCCGACACCACCTCGGCCCGGCTGGCCGGGGAACTGGTGCGCGTCGGTTCGCTGGCCTTCTTTGAGGTGGACGCGGCGCTGCGGCCGGAAGGCAAGCGCGGGGCCCTGACCCGCACGCTCGACTCGTATCTCGCGTATTACCAGCGCTGGGCCAAGACATGGGAGTTCCAGGCGCTGCTCAAATCGCGACCGATGACCGGCGACCTGAGCCTGGGCGAGGAGTACCTGGCGGCGACGGGACCGCTGGTGTGGTCCGCGGCTGAGCGGGAAGACTTCGTGGTCGACGTGCAGGCGATGCGTCGGCGCGTGGAGTCGCTGGTGCCCGACAACGAGAAAGAGCGGAACGTCAAACTCGGCCGAGGCGGCCTGCGCGACGTCGAGTTCGCGGTGCAGCTGATGCAGATGGTGCACGGGCGGGCGGACGAGAGCCTTCGCGTGCGATCGACCCTGGAGGCCATCGACGCGCTGACCGACGGCGGCTACGTGGGCCGCACCGATGGCGCGAACTTCCACGCCTCCTACGAGTTCCTCCGAATTCTCGAACACCGGCTGCAACTGCAGCGCATGGCACGGACGCATCTGCTGCCCGACCAGTCCGACGAGCCCGCCATGCGCTGGCTCGCGCGGGCCGCCCACATTCGGGCGGAGGGTGGCAGTGACGCCGCCGAGGTGCTGCGCCGGGATCTGCGTCGCCAACGTACGCGCGTCCGACAGCTACACGAGAAGCTCTTCTACCGGCCGCTGCTGGAGGCCGTCACCAGATTCGACAAGGACTCGCTCTACCTCCAAAACAAATCCGCCGAGCGCCAGTTGGCCGCACTCGGATACGCCCAGCCCGACCGAGCACTCGCGCACATCAAAGCGTTGGGGTCGGCGCGCGGCCGACGCGGCCAGATCCAGATGCTGATCCTGCCCAGCCTGCTGCAGCACATCAGCGACGCCCCCGATCCCGACGCCGGTCTGCTCAACTACCGGCGACTGTGCGACGAACTGGTCGACGCCCAATGGTTCCTGCGACTGCTGCGGGACGACGGCGTCGTCGCCGAACGTCTGATGCACGTGCTGGGCACCTCGGAGTATATCGCCGATCTGCTTATGCGGTCACCGGACGTGATCGCGCTGTACTCCACGGGCGCATCCGGGCCGAAGTTGGTGGAGGTGACCAGCGACGAGGTGGTCAAGGGGATGCTCGCGTCGGTTCGGCGGCACCGTGATCCGCGCAAAGCGATCGCGGTGGCGCGTTCGCACCGTCGTGCAGAATTGGCCCGCATCGCCTCGGCCGACTTGCTGGAACTGATGGACGTCCGGGATGTCTGCCGGGCGCTGTCGACAGTGTGGGCCGCGGTGATCAATGCCGCGCTGGAGAAGGTGATCGAGGCGGCGGTCGTCGAATCCAGTGAGCAGGTGCCCGCCCGGATTTCGGTGATCGGCATGGGGCGCCTCGGCGGCGGCGAGCTCGGCTACGGTTCGGACGCCGACGTCCTCTTTGTCTGCGATCCGGTGGAAGGCGCCGATGAGACGTACGCGGTGCGCTGGGCGCAGACCGTCGCCGACAATGTCCGGGCGTTGCTCGGCACACCCAGCGCAGACCCGCCGCTGGAAGTGGATGTGGGTCTGCGGCCGGAGGGCAAGAACGGCCCGATCGTTCGGACACTCGCGTCCTACCGCGCGTACTACCAGCAGTGGGCGCAGCCGTGGGAAGTGCAGGCGTTGCTGCGGGCCCATGCGATCGCCGGCGACCCGGATCTAGGCCTGGACTTTCTGCACGTGATCGATGCCGTGCGATATCCGGCCGGGGGAGTGTCGACCGACGCGGTCCGCGAGATTCGCCGCATCAAGGCGCGCGTGGACGCCGAGCGATTGCCGCGCGGCGCCGACCCGACGACGCACACCAAACTCGGTCGGGGCGGCCTCGCTGACGTCGAATGGACGGTGCAGTTGCTGCAGCTGCGCTACGCGCACAAGTACCTGGGCCTGCACACCACGTCGACCTTGGAGGCGCTGGGCGCGATCGACGAGGCCGGGCTGATACCGAGTGAGCAGGTTGCGATGCTCACCGAAGCCTGGCTGACCGCCACGACGGCGCGTAATGCGCTGGTGCTCGTTCGCGGCCGCCCCGTCGACCAGCTTCCTGGACCGGGCCGGGAATTGCGGGCCATCGCCTATGCGTCGGGATGGCCGCAAGACGAAGCCGCGGAGTATCTGGAGCACTATCTGCGGGTGACCCGGCGCGCGAAGGTCGTGGTGGAAGAAGTCTTCGGCGGATGAGTGTGCCGGGAACCAGCAGCCGGGGCTTCGGTGCTCTCGCCGGGCAGAGCCCGCTGCTGGCGCTTGTCTTTGTCGGCGGCATGCTGGGCGCGCCAGCGCGCTATGGCGTCGAACACGTGCTGCCCGCCGCCGCGGGCGGCTTCCCGCTGGGCACCTTTGCGGTGAACGTCGTCGGCGCCTTCTTGCTCGGTCTGCTGCTTGAATCGCTGATCCTGTCCGGGCCGGACACCGGCGTCCGCAACCGGCTGCGCTTGTTTCTGGGCACCGGCTTCCTCGGTGCGTTCACCACGTACAGCAGTTTTGCGGTGCAGCTTGATCGGCTGGGGCGCGGTGGGCACGCCAGCACCGCGGTCGGATACGCGGCGGTCAGCCTGGCGGTAGGCCTGGCGCTGGTCGCGCTCGGTATCTGGGTGGCGCAGCGGGCCCGTCAGTACCGGGGAGCAGGCGCATGAACCTGCTAACTGTGCTCGGCGTGAGCGCCTTCGGCGGACTCGGCGCGCTGGTGCGGTCGGTGCAGGACACCGTCGTGAAAGCTCGATTCGGTTCGGAGTATCCCTGGGGCACCATGACCATCAACATCGTCGGCAGCTTTCTGCTCGGACTGATCACCGGTCTGGCGATGCTCGCGGGAGAATCCGAGCAGTGGACGATCGTGTTGGGTGCAGGTTTCTGCGGCGGGTACACCACCTTCAGCACTGCGATGTTCGAGACGGCGGTCCTGTTGGGTGAACAACGTTGGCGTGCCGCGCTGGTGAACGTCGTCGGCACGCTGGCCGCGACGCTGCTTGCCGCCGGAGTCGGCCTCTGGCTGGCCTCCCTCGCGGGCTGAGCCCGACACACCACCGGCCCACCCACCTCGACTCGCTGCTTGAGCGTTTCTGCTGCTTGAGCGTTTCTGCTGCCTGAGCGTTTCTGCTGCCTGAGCTTGTCGAAGGCCGATGGGCCGGGAATGTGCTGGGGTCGAGGCTACTGTGCGGTGAGGATTTTGAGCGCGAAGATCAGGGTGTCGCCGGGCTTGATCGAGCCGTCCGGGGTGCCCTGCGGGTAGCCGTCCTTGGACGGGATTACCACAGCGACGGACGAGCCGACTTTCTGGCCGACCAGCGCCTGCTGGAAGCCGGGGATCACACCGGCGGCCGGGAAGTCGGCGGCCTCGCCGCGCTGGTAGGCACTGTCGAAGGTGGTGCCGTCGCGGCCGTCGACACCGACATAGCAAACGCTGACGGTCGAGCTCTCAGTGACAGTGGCGCCGTCGCCTTCATGGAGGACCTTGACCGCGGTCTCGTCAACCGCGAACGGGGTGGTGACGGTGACCAGCGGTGCGTTGCTGTCCGTCTGCCCGACGACCGACACTGAGCCGGTGGTGCCCTCGACGGTCCATTCGGCGGCGGTGTCGGCTCCTGCGGTGCCGGTGGGGCAGGCCTTGGAGACCACCGATCCGGCGGGGGCATCGGCGGCGCTCTGTGCGACCGAGGAATTGGCAGAATCGGACGCGGTATCGTTCGACGAGCAGCCGACCAGTAGGACGGCGCAGGCGGCGGCGGGCACGAGGATCAAAGGCTTCAGTCTCATGCCTGCTGACTGTACTTCAGGGCGGCGGCCGGAGTCGCGCGACGGTCCTGCGGCTTTCAGGTCAGGATTCGGCGTCCGAGGGCAGATAGCCCTCGGCGGCTGATCCTGGGTCTGATTTCCGTCGGATGCGCCAACGCCCGACTCTCCGCCGAGGAAAGTCGGGCGTTGGGGCGCCTGGTTTCGACTCTAGCCTCGGCTAGCGCCTCGGCCCGGCTCAACCATCGAAGTGGATCAGCAGTCGTAGTAGAGGTCGAACTCGTACGGGTGCGGGCGGATCTGGACCGGCAGGATTTCGTTTTCCCGCTTGTAGGCGACCCAGGTGTCGATGAGGTCTTCGGTGAAGACACCACCGGCGGTCAGGTAGTCGTGATCCTCCTCGAGGCGGTCGATCACGGTGGCCAGCGAGGTCGGGGCCTGTGGAATGCCCTTGGCCTCTTCCGGCGGGAGCTCGTACAGGTCCTTGTCGACCGGCTCGTGCGGTTCGATCTTGTTCTTGATGCCGTCCAGGCCGGCCATCATCATGGCCGCGAAAGCCAGGTACGGGTTACCTGAGCTGTCCGGGCAGCGGAACTCGATGCGCTTGGCCTTCGGGTTGTTGCCGGTGATCGGGATACGCACGCACGCCGAGCGGTTGCGCTGGCTGTAGACCAGGTTGATCGGGGCCTCGTAGCCGGGCACCAACCGCTTGTACGAGTTGATGGTCGGGTTGGTGAAGGCCAGCAGGCTCGGCGCGTGATGCAAGATGCCACCGATGTAGTAGCGGGCCATATCCGACAGGCCGCCGTAGCCGGACTCGTCGTAGAACAGCGGCGTGCCGTCTTTCCACAGCGACTGGTGGGCGTGCATGCCCGAGCCGTTGTCGCCGAAGAGCGGCTTGGGCATGAAGGTGACGGACTTGCCGTGCTGCCAGCCGGTGTTCTTGATGATGTATTTGAACAGCTGGACGTCGTCGGCGGCGTGCAGCAGAGTGTTGAACTTGTAGTTGATCTCCGCCTGGCCGCCGGTGCCGACCTCGTGGTGGCCGCGCTCGAGCGTGAAGCCAGCGCCCTGCAGGTTGTTCGACATTTCGTCGCGCAGGTCGACGTAGTGGTCGTACGGGGCAACGGGGAAGTAGCCGCCCTTGGCGCGGACCTTGTAGCCCAGGTTCGGGGTGCCGTCGGGGTTGGTGGCCTTGCTGGCGTTCCACGAACCGGACTCGGACTCGACCTGATAGAAGGTGCCGTTCATGTCCGAGCCATAGGACACGCCGTCGAAAATGTAGAACTCGGCCTCGGCCCCGAAGAAGCAGGTGTCGGCGATGCCGGTGGAGGTCAAGTAGTCCTGCGCCTTGCGGGCGACGTTGCGCGGGTCGCGGCTGTAGGCCTCGCGGGTGAACGGGTCGTGGACAAAGAAGCTGACGTTCATCGTCTTGGCCTTGCGGAACGGATCGATCCGGGCCGTCGCCGGATCGGGCAGCAGCATCATGTCCGACTCGTCGATCGACTGGAAGCCGCGGACCGAGGATCCGTCGAACGCCAAGCCGTCTTCGAAGACCGACTCGTCGAAGGCCGAAGCCGGGATCGAGAAGTGCTGCATGGTGCCCGGGAGATCGCAGAACCGGATGTCGACGTACTCGACGCCTTCGGCCTTGATGCCCTCAAGTAGTTCTTCGTTCGTGGTGTACACGGTCGCCGTTACTCCTTACTGGGGTGGACCAGAACCTCTCTGGACCGCAACTCGCCGTCCTCGGGCTGAGGCGAGGCGAATCGTTGATGTCGACGGTAGGGACACGAGATTGCCCGCCGATCAACCGAATGTTTCGCCCATGTTACGTGGACGCCTTTTTGTATGGAATGGGTTACACCGGACGCATAGGGCAGCCCGCGTGGCGGCGAGTTCGTTGCGGCGGCGTCGGCATCTAGAATGGACCCATGGCTTCGAAGAACCGACCCCGCCGCACCGCCGACACCCCGTCGCCGCTGCCGCCGTCGACCGGTTCTACGATGCGCGACGCGGCCGGCTCGTGGCTGACGGGGCCGTATCAGGCGCCCGGCGCTTTCGACTACCGCGGCGAGGACCTTGGGCTGCCGGAAACCGGGCCGGGGTCGATCGCCGGTGGGTGGTTGCGCGTGCTGGCGCTGCTGATCGACTGGTTCCTCGCGATGGCGATCGCCTTCCTGTTTGTCGGGCCCAAACAAGAGGTCGTGGTGAACGGGCACGTTTTCAGCGCCTTCGAAGTGACGGCCCAAGCGATGGCCATCCCGCAGTTCATCATCTGGTTCGTCGTCGGCATTGTGGCGGTCGTTCTCTTCGGTTTCACGCCCGGGCAGTTTATCGCCGGCACCCGGGTGGCCCGAGTTGATCTCGGGCCCGAGCGGGGAGCGGCCGAAGCGGCGGGGAGCGAGCCCCGCGCCGCGGTGGGCGTCATCCGGGCACTCGTCCGCCAGTTGCTGATCCCCTTCGTGGTGCCGGCCCTGATTAACGACTACAACGGCCGTGCGATGCACGACCGTGCCACGGGAACTGCCGTCCTCCGCTCCCGCTGAGCGAAGCGAGAGCCGCGGAATCGGCGAGTCGTGCTGCGCCGGGGGGGCGGCATAGCCCACAATGGGCACCATGAACGCACCTATGCCTCAGGGGACCCCGCCGCTTGACTGGCCGGACTACAACATTGGCTTCGTCGACGCCTACAAGCGCGTCTTCCAAAAATATGCGACCTTCGACGGGCGTGCCTCCCGTGCCGAGTTCTGGTGGTGGACGCTGGCCAACTTCGTTGTCGTCCTGGTGCTGTATGCACTGGTCTTCGCCTTCGCGTTCAGTGGCGACGGCAGCGGCAGCGGCATGTCCGTCATCGGCGGGATCTTCGGCATCCTGCTCCTGATCTATGCGCTGGCCGTCATCGTGCCGTCGATCGCCGTCACTGTCCGCCGTTTGCACGACGCCGGCTACTCGGGGTGGTTCTACCTGGTCACCTTCATCCCCTTCGTCGGCGGCATCGCGCTGATCGTGCTGTGTGCGATGGAGACCTCGCCGAAGGCCGCTCAGTACGGTCCGCCCGCGCCGGAAGGCTACGTTCCGCCGCAGGCCATGTACGG
>NZ_JBAQWU010000236.1:0-9189 GCF_049299075.1 Gordonia sp. (in: high G+C Gram-positive bacteria) | reverse complement strand
CGCGACTCATGTCGTTTCCGGGGGTTCGCGGTCGTTTTGATCGGTGGCTGGTAGTCGCGTGTGGGGTCGACGAGGTGGCGGGCGATGTGTTCGCCGGTGTCGGCGTGTGAGGTGATGACCTCGTTGTCGCGGATCAGCATGAGGACTGGTTTGCCGATGTTGGCCCGTCCCATGCCGAGGTGTCGGAGGCGGCCGGCGTAGCGCAGGGTGACTTTTCCGTCTTGGTCGATCCGGTCGGTGCGGGTGCGCCATTCGGGTTCGATCACGGTGTGCCCGGTGGCCTTCTCGCGGGCGGTGTAGGCCTGCTCGGGGGTGCGACGGTTGACCGAGCGGTGTGGGCGTTCGGTGTTGTACCAGTGCCGGAACTGGTCGAGGTGTTCTTGGAGATCGGCGACGGTGTCAGGTCGGGGGTGCGCGCGGAGCCATCGTTTGAGTGTCTGGTGGAATCGTTCGATCTTTCCTTGTGTCTGCGGATGTGAGGGGGCGCCGTTCCTCTGCTCGATTCGGTGGGCTTGGAGGAGTTTCTCGAAGCCGTTGCGGCCGCCTTTGCGCCCGGCCAGGCGGGCGGTGAAAACCAGTCCGTTGTCGGTCAGGGTCGACGCTGGTGGCCCGTAGGTGATCCATCCCGGCGTTTCCGGAGAGTTCAGATTGTGAGTGCCTCCTCCGGATTGAGGGTGGCTTTCCGGGCGTAGTGCAGACGTTCGGCGACCTCTGGGGTGAGGTTGTCGCAGTGGGTGCGGGTTCTTGTTTTGCCGCTAGCGTCGAGTGTTCGGGCCAGGGAGCTACTTGGTCTCGTTCGGATGCTTGGTGTGCACTTGCTCCAGGAACACTGTGTGGTCCTGCACGTAGAACCAGATGCGAGCGTCCCCCTTGACTGTCGGCTTGTGTTGCCAGCGGTCATGGGTCTGCCCGTTCCGCCTGACCCGTGCGAGACCGCCGCGGAGCGGGTAGTTTGTCGGAGTTTCTCTAGTCGGCGTGCGGGTGAGGAAATCCCAGGCGTCGGCGAGTGGGCCGTTAATCGTCGCTGCGAGGTCCCTCCATCCTTTCTTGGCACCAGCTGACGCGAATTTGATCGCGTACTCGGACTTCTTCGTTGGCCGAGGAACAGTCTCGTCCTTCCCCACGACTATGGACGCTCGACAGTGGCGGCATCGTCGTCCTCGAGCCACTCAACATCAGCCTGGCCGAGGCCAGCGGCCAGTGCGGTTGCCGTCTCGCGCCACGAGGTCAGCTCTGCGAGTACGCGATGTGGCTGGTCGGTGAAAAACGAGGCACGGGCGGCGTCGACGAGGTCCTGTGCGCAGGTCTCCCGATCCTCCGCCGACAGTGCCAGCATCCACGGAAACGCGTTCGCCATCCGGTCGACGAGTGGTCCGTTGTTGTTTACGGCCACGCCAATCAACTGTGCCGCGAATTCCAGCATGCGGTTGCGACTCTCAAGGTGGCGCCGAGACATCAGCACGAGGTCCTCGCCGTCGCGCCGAGTAACGGTCACCGGGTGGTCCTCGGCCTCAGTGAAGACCTCTGCGGAGTGCTTACTCAAGTCCGAGGAGCGACGTGTGGTGGTGCGGAACGCTGCTGTGGCCATGCGCCAATCGTATTCGGAACGTGTTCGGAAGTCCATCGTCTCCTTGTCGTATCGAATGGCGCTAGGCTGCTGCGTAACAGTCTGTAGGCAGACTGTGTAGTCGTCTCTGACGCGCCAATAACGAAACATGGCGTGGCCCCGCCGCCGGGTTCCGCGACGCACGTCGATTTATCGGGGCACTCTTCTTGAAACCGAGCATGGGTGAAACCGTCGGGGGTTCAGATCCCTCCGCTTCCGCAGCAGGCCGGGGAGCGCCCGGGTGGCCCGGAGTTTTATCTGGGCCATTGCGTGGGCGCACCAGGTCTTCCGGTGCTACAGATCCCAGAAGTACCTGCTCGTCGGAACCAGATCGAGGCCGTCGGCGGCGCCGAACCGGGCCACGCTGGCCATCAGCTCGTCGATACGGCGCGCCAGTTCCGCATCGTCGCCCCGGCTGCCGTAGAACGCGTGCGGGTCGGTCATGCCGGCCATCGGAAAGTGCTCTTCGACGATCCCGGCGACCTCCGGCGCCCCCTCGGTCAGGACCTCGTCGACGATGTTCTGCACGTACGCCGAGGTGTTCTGCGTGCGGATCGCCACCGCCGTGTGGTGGAGCATCCAGTAGTCCAGGTACTCCGCTCGCGACATGGCTTCCGGCCGCCGCAGCAGCGCCATATTCGCCAGGAGCGGGGCCCGTTCGCCGTCGGGCACCGGCGCCGGATCGAGTCGGACGATCTCGGTGACCCGGTAGGCGTGCGGGCGCGTTCCGGTGGCTTCGGCGACGGTGTCGACGATGAGTTCCGGCGCGTCATCAGTCCAGACCGACACGACCGCGGACAGGGGCTCGGCCGCGGGCAGGCGCATCGCCGGTGCGACCGCCGCATCGTCGACGTTGATCTGTACGGCCGTGGCACCGGCCACTTTCAGGGCGTGCCGCAACTCCGCGGTCAGCAGGGCCGCCGTCGCTTCGCTGCCAGCGGTGGTCAGCATCAATTTGGTCGTCACCGGGCCAGCATAGGTGCCTCCGCTAACGGCGCAGGCCCTTGCCGTGGCTGAAGTCGGCGGAGCGGCCGGCCATCTGCATGGCGTGCCAGCTCTCCCGGTGGCGGCACATCACCCGCTCATGCCAACGCGAGAACGGCGGGCAGATCCGCCGGAGCGTTTCGGTCGCGGCCACCAGCGGCAGGCGCGCCACAATCAGCAGCAGACCGGGCAGCGGGCTGGGCATATCGTATTTGCGGCGGGTCCACGGGAACATGTACATGCTCGAGTAGGCGGCGTACATGGCCGCGTTGTATTTGCCGCGCAGCTTCGCCAGCCCGGTCGCGCCCGTCACCTGGAAGGCGGCCGGGAAGGACTCGATGAGCTCGGCGCCGTCGGCCCCGGCGTCGTAGCTGCGGGTCATGTTGACGAAGGCCAGCAGCCGCAGCGCCTCGCTGATGTTCGCCGGATACCATTGGGTGCGCACACCGAGGAGATGACCGAGGTAGCGCTGATAGTGCAGCAGCGCCCGGATCTCCTTTGGTGTGGTCTGCACGCCGGTGAGCCAGAGCGCCAGCGCCGGGACCACACTGCCGCCCATCAGGGTGAGCAGCTGATAGGACTGGCTGATCGGCTCGCCCCAGCGCTCGCGATCCCACTCCGGGTGTTCGGCGACGGTGCGGCGCACCCACACGTGCATGACGCGCACGCGCATGGCGGTGGCTCGCCCGGTCGAGCCGGGGGTGAGCAGCGCGCCGGGCTGCGAGACGTCGATCCAGAAGCGGGCGGTCTCCAGGAATCGGCGCAGCGCGTTATCGCCGGCGTAGCCGCCAGCCAGGGACAGGGGTTTGGCGACGGCCGCTTCGGTATACATCTCCAGCGTCTCGCCGCCGGCAACGCTGAACAGGGCGGTGCCCCAGCGGCGCCAGATCTGCTCGCCTTCGGCGACGAGTTCCGGATCCACCCAGTCGGGGACGGTCTCGAACTCGTCGAACAGTGCGACCATCGCCGCCGGCGGATCTTCGACGCTGGTGAGCCCGTCGGTCAATGCTTGGTCGAGCAGAGCTCGGGCCTGCTCGCCGCCGAGGCTGCCGTAGACCTCGGCGACGAACCGCTCGGCGACCGCATCGGTGGTGAACATCTCGGCGGCGAAGGAGGCCAGGTGCTCGGGTTCGGGGAAAAGATCCTTCCCGGTGACTTTTCGGACGGCAGTGCGGGCCCGCCGCACCCACGGGCTCGCGACGGCTTTGTCGTGGGTGACGGCGGACGGAAATCCGGCGTTCGCGGTCACGGTTGGGCTGTTGGACACGGCGCCTCCTTGGGGTTGAGACGAATTGTACAGATCATCTCAACGGGACGGGCGGACTTGGCATGCGGCGCCGGAATGATGAGCATTGACGTGAGCCACATCACCTTCTAAGGTGTGACATCAATCGAAAAATGTATGACGTAATTCTTTATGGAGGTGGCCGTGCGACTCGGTGAGCGGGCAGTGGTGATGGGCGGAAGCATTGCAGGAATGTGTGCTGCGGGGGTGCTGGCGGCCTACTTCGACGAGGTGCTGGTCCTGGAACGGGACGTGATCGGCGAGCAGGCCGAACACCGGCGCGGAGTGCCGCAGAGCAAACACCCGCACTTCCTGCTCAACTCCGGTCGTCGCGCCATGGACCAGATATTTCCGGGCTTCGAGGCGGCGCTGATCGATGCGGGCGCGCTGCACATGATGCCGTCGCAGGCGGCCGCGCACTGCGAGGGTGCGGGGTGGATTCCGCGAGGTGAATCCACCATGACGATGGTCTACGCGTCGCGGCTGCTGATCGAGCGGACGCTGCGCGACAAACTCGCCGAGGTACCGAATGTGCGAGTGATCGAAGGCGCCAGCGTCGCCGGCCTGCAGACCGACGGGGATGGCGCCACCGGCGGCCGGGTCACCGGGATCTGGGCGACCGGCGTCGACGGTGCCCGTGAGAAGGCCCTGGTACCGGCCGATCTGGTGATCGACGCCCTTGGGCGCGGGTCCAAGGTGGCCGATTGGTTGTCCAAGGCGGGCTGGCCGGAGGTGCCGATCCAGTCGCTGGATGCCGGCGTCACCTACACCTCGCGCTGGTACCAGATGCCGACGGAACTGCCGGCCGACTGGTGGTGGGCGCAGATGTCGGTGATGCCCACCTCGGACACCACGCCGCATCCGATCGAACACGACTTTCTGTGCCAGATCTTCCCGATTGAAGACGGACGAGTCCTGGTCACCCTGGGCTCGTGGGGCCACCCGATGCCGCGCACCGACGCCGATTTCGGCGCGGCGGTGCACCGCGTGCGGGCCCCAGCCTTTGGGCGCGCCGTGGACCTGTGTACGCCGATATCTGAGGTCTTCGTCACCAAGTCGACCGGGAATCGACGGCGCCGGTACGACGACCTGGACAACCCGCCCGCCGGCCTGGTGGTGATCGGCGATGCGATCTGCGGCTTCAACCCGTTCTACGCGCAGGGTATGAGTTCGGCCGGAAAATCGGCGCTCCTGCTCGATACCCACCTGGCCGCCGCCGGGCACGATGGCACCGGACTTGATGGTGCATTCACCGCGGACTTCTTTGCCGCGCAACGGGTGCTGCTCGATGACATCTGGACCCTCGCTCTGGCCCGGGATCAGGGCTACGCGAATGCCGAAGGCACCGAGATTGCGCCGCGGTGGCGGCAACGATTGGCCTACCGGGCATCGTGGCCGATTTTCAACCACATCTCGGCCACCACCCGGGAAGACAAAGCCGTGGAGAAGCACTTCACCGCCGTCTTCAACCTCGACGAGTCGGTGACCGACATGGTCAAGAGCCCTCGCGTGCTGGCTGGTTTCGCCTGGTACGGGGTCAAGCGGCTCGTCCGGCGCACCACCCTCCCGATGGGATTCGACGCCCAGCAGAATCCGCCGTCGGACATCTGGCGGGACGGCCAGCCGCAGCCGGGCGGCCGTGTGCAGGTGCTTGACCGATGACGGCGATCTGCGAGCCGAGTACCCCGGCGTGGGTGATCACTCGCTACTTGGGTTTCCTCTGCGAGGACGCCAACCCAGTGGTGACGCTGCGCAACCCGGTGAACCTGGAGAACTGGACGTTGCCGGTCCTGGAAGCCACCATCATCATCGGTGCCATCCTCGCGCTGATCCATGCGATTCGGCGCTGGCGCGACGACGGTGACCCCACCAACCTGGCGCTGTGGCTCGGTGCCCTGGTGTACCTGTTCATCATCGAGCCGCCCCTGTACTTCCCGGAATGGTTCGGCATGCAAGACGCGATGGGCTTCATGTTTGCCCACAACGTCTTCACCGTCGAGTTCATGTACGACCGGCTGCCGCTCTACATCATCTGCTTCTATCCGGCGATGAGCCAGGTCGCCTATGAGATCGTGCGGGCGCTCGGCTTCTTCGACGGCACCCGCTACTCGGCCCTGCGTGGTGCCCTCGTGGTGGCACTGGTCTACCAGGTATTTTACGAGATCTTCGATCAACTTGGCCCGCAGTTGCGCTGGTGGGCGTGGAACGTCGACGAGCCCTTCTACGACGCACCAGCCGGGGTGCTGGGCAATCCGTCGGCGGTCCCGCTCCTAGATGCGGTGCCGTGGAGCAGCGTCTGGCTCTTCGCCACCGTCTCATTCGCCGCCCTCACCTTCTTCATTGTCCGGTGGGTGAAGAACCCGACCGAACGCGGACAGGAGGTCCGCGGCTGGTCGCTCACCTGGCGCATTCTGGCCGCCGGGGCGATCGCCGTGGTCTCGATGCCGCTGCTGTCGATCACCACCGCCATTTTCGGTCGCGGACCCGACGCGAACCAGCAGGCGCAGACCATCGTCTTCGCGATTCAGGTCTTCGCCATCTGGGTGATCGGTGGCTGGCTGCTGCTGCGGCAGTGGCGGCGCCAGCGCGCCGGTGCGATACCGTCCGGGCTCCCCGCGCAGCAGGCGGCACCCTTCCTGCGGGTCTTCCCGGTCCTCTATCTGGTGGTGCTGGCGGTGCTGTGGGCGGTGGCCCTCCCCGCCTATTTCGCGGCCACCGACGGGGTCACCGGGGCGGCTGCGGCCCCGACCGGCGGTACGCCGATCGGCAACCTGGCCTATGTGATCGCCTGCTTCATCGTCGCAGTCACCGTGCTTACCGCCGCTCTGCGGCAGGCTCGCCGGCCCCGGGCGGCCGTCGCCGAACCGGCCTCGGATGCTGTGAGAGCATGAGTCGGTGCGGACTCGTGGCTGGCAAGGGGACCTCCCGCAGGATGCGGACGAGGCGCGTGCTCGGATCCTGACTGCGGCGACGCGGTGCGTCGAACGCTACGGGTTGGCCAAAACGCGGCTTGTCGACGTCGCCAGCGAGGCCGGGGTCACCCGGCAGACGGTCTACCGCTATTTTTCTTCGGTCGACGAGATGCTCACCGCGGTGGCCGCGGCCGGTGCGGTGGACTTCCTCGACCGAATGGCTGCGGCCCTGGGACAGGTCCGCACCGCCGAAGATGCCGTCACCGAGACCATCATCTACTGTCTGTGCGTGTTGCCCGACGAGCCTGCGCTCGGGGTGATGCTGCGGGCCGGCGAGACCGAGTTCTTCACGCGGGAGGCCACCTCCTCGGGTGCGGTGGCGCTCGGTGCGGAGATGCTGCGCCGACTACCGGTGGACTGGGCTGCCGAGGGTTACGACGCCGCGGCGCTCGATGGACTGGCCGAGGTGGTAATGCGGGTGTGGCTCAGTTTTCAGCAGTACCCCAACCATCCGCCGCGAACCCCCGACGAGCTGCGCGCCTTTCTCCGCACCTGGGTGGTGCCGCGGCGGTAAGCGGCTCACCGGCGCTGGAGGCTAGTCAGCGGGCTGGTCAGCAGGCCGGCGGGCGAGAGCACCAGCCGATCCCGGCTGACCTGCGCGCTGACCTCAAAGATGTCCTTGCCCGCGAGATTCCTCTTCATGAAGCCGCGCAACTCGGCTGATTGCGCCGGGTGTGCGCCGCGCAGGTCCAGGGCGCCGTCCATGGTGCGCGGCTCAGCGTCGAGCCCAGCCCCGCGCGGCAAGAAGCGCAATCCGTCAGTGGTGTGCAGCTTCACCGGGTAGGCGCGGCCGGTGGGGGAGGTGAGCACCATCGGATGGGTGGTCTGCGCCCAGTCAAAGTCGGTGGCCGAGATCTTCCAGCCGTCCGGTAACGCGCCGGCGAAGTTCACCCCGGTCGGTGGGGCCAGCGTCAACGACGACTGGTCGGTACTCGGATCGCCGGTCAGCACCCGGCCGGACAGCGAGTCCCCGGTCGCCGTGAACGTCCAGGCCGTGGCCGAGAGTCGTTTGTGCCAGAAACCTGTCCGGCCATTACGGCGTCCCTCGACGCGCAGTTCGCGATCTTCCACCGCGGGACCAACATCGTGGATGGAGATGCGGGTGGTCACCTCACCGGGGATCTTCGGCTGGTGCGTCCAATCCTTGGCGGGCAGCGCGACCGGAGTGGTGCGCGGATCGAACCTCTCCTGTAACTGCGAGGTGGACTGCTGGCCCTCGATGCCGCGGCGCTGCCAGGTGTAACGATGCGGAATGTGGTTGGAGCCGGCGAAGTCCAAGTCGTAGGCGCGGGTGTACATGTCGCCGTAGCGGTTCATCACAAAGGTGACCGAGCCGGAGCTGGAGATCGACTCGGAGATGAACCGGCCGCCGAGCGGGCCGCCGATTTCATAGCTGTAGTCGGCGGGCAGCCACGGGTCGAGGAAGACGATGCGCGAGCCGTCCCCGGTGAGGGCGACCATCTGCACCAGACCGGCGGTCAGCGGATGGGTGTTGCCGGCCGGATCGGTGAAGCTGTGCGAGATCCGGTGACTCAGCGACCACGTGTGGTCCTTGCTCGGGTCTGCAGGCACTTGCAGTCCAGGCCACAACCAGATCGGTCCACCCCACAGTCGTGTCCAATTCCAGGTGGCCGGTGCGGCCAGCAGGTTGTCCAGGGAGTACATCCACCCGTGCTTGTCCAGGGCGACGAGCATGTTGTTGTTCACCGAGACGGCGGCGATCTTGCCATCCAGGCAGCTCGGGGTGTTGACCTTGCGCCACGGGCCCGAGGAGTTGCGGGCGCGAGCGTAGAGCGAGCCATTGCGCAGGGCGATCTCGACGAAGCTGTTAAACCCGGCGGTCCCGTCGCGCAGGTGGACCGCAGCCGGCAGGCCCTTGCCGGATCGGGCTGGCGGCAGCACGTCGAACACCCGCGGGCTTTTGTCGCCAGGGAGTGGGGTCACGATGCCGGGCAGTGGCGGAATCAGCTGATTGGTACCGATCGGCGGGACACACGCGAGGGGCTGTGTCCGGTCGGCATGGGCGGGCGCGGCGGCCAGCCCGAGGGCCACCACGGCGGCGAGAGCGGCCGCTCCTGCGGCGGGGGCGATACGTCCGAACACGGGGGGCTCCCAGGGTTTTCGATGTCGGTGAGGTGACGAGTGTCTCTCGGCTGAGCATTGCACACCTTGATCGCCAGTCGGGCACGCAGGCCTATCTGCCGTCGGCGGCACGATCGTGTTCGGCGATCCGCACCAGATCGCGCGCCGGGCCGGTCAGTTGTTGTGGCGGCTGCCAGACCGCGCGCAGATCACGACTCACCCGCAGGCCGGGGACATCCACGATCTGGGCGGTACCGGCC
>NZ_JBAQWU010000235.1:0-5922 GCF_049299075.1 Gordonia sp. (in: high G+C Gram-positive bacteria) | reverse complement strand
GCGGCCGTCTGCCGGGCCCGGCCCAGCGGCGAGCAGACGACGACGTCAATGCCACCTTGCTCACCCAGTCGCGCTGCGGCGGCGGCCGCCTGCGCGCGCCCGAGCGCGGTCAATTCGGGGTCGCCGTGCCCGGAGTACCGCCGATCCACCGAGAGCACCGTCTGACCGTGCCGGAGTAGGGTAAGCCGGGTCGGCGCCGACAGGTGCCCCTGCCAGCTCTGCGTGGCACCGGTCATCCGGCCACGACGATCACTGGGCGACGCCGCCGGTCGGGAGTCCGGACTGCTCGGTGCGGACCATGATCGCGGTGCACTCCTCGCAGCGCACCACATCGTCGTCGGCGGCCGTGGCGATCGCATTCAGCGTCCGGGGATCCAGCTCGATCCGGCAGGCTCCGCAGCGGCGTTGCCGGACCAGGCCGGCAGCGACCTGCCCCTGCTCCCGCAACCGGTCGTAGACCGCCAGCAAAGCATCGTCGACCTCGATAGCAATCGCCGCCCGACGATTCCCGAACTCGGTGATCTCGTTCTCGGTCGCCGCGAGAGCATGGTCACGGACCACGACCGCCGCACCGCGTCGTTCCAGCAACGCGGTCACCGTAGCTTGGGCCCGCTGCAATTCCATCGCCAGCGCCTCCTGGCGTTCCATGATCTCCAGAACGTCCGATTCCAGCAGCTCCCGCCGCTGGTCCAGGCCGGCCAGCTCATGCTGCATCTCGGCCATCGCCTTGTGGTTCAGTGCGCCCGATTCCAGCTTCTCGCGATCACGCGCGGCATGTTCGGTCATACCGGTCAGTTCTGCGTCGGCCTTCTCGTACGCCTCGTCGAGTTCGGCCACGGCGGCCTCGGCCTTCGTCACGTCAGCCTCGGCGATGGTCAGCTCGGCGTCCACCTCGCCGAGCGCGGCGTCTTCGGGCAGCCGGCCCAGTCGATGGCGGGCCCGAGCGAGCTCGACGTCCAGATCGGCCATATCGAGCAGTCGGCGCTGTTGCGCGGGCGCAGCTTTCATCTCAGGTCAAGCCTCTCGGGTGTCATCAGGTACGACGTTGAAGGGATCGGTGGTCGGCTGATACGCCGTTGCGCGGCAACCGATGTCGACGAGCAGCTCCACGGCATTGACGCACCACGGCCATTCGGTGGCCCAGTGGCCCGCGTCCACCAGCGCCAGGCTTCCGGCTCGCCGCGCCTCATCGACGACGTGGTGCCGCAGGTCACCGGTCAGGTATACGTCGGCGCCCGCCACGGTGGCCGCCTCGATCAACGAGTCTCCGGCACCGCCGCACACTGCGACTGTCGAGACTATCGCGTCCGGATCGCCGGCCGCGCGGATCCCCCACGGGGCCGCGGGCAGCACCGCAGCGGCATGCGCGACGAACTCGCGGAGCGAGACCGCGACCGCCAACCTGCCGACCCGGCCCAGTCCGATGTCGCTGTCCAGCGCGACCTGCGCGAAGACATCGAAGGCAGGTTCCTCGTAGGGGTGCGCATCGCGGAGCGCCTGCCGGATCTGCGTCCGGCGACCGCGCGGTGCCACCACCTCCACCCGGTCTTCGTCGATCCGGGTCAGCTCGCCCACTGCGCCGACGGCCGGATTGGCGCCGGTGACCGGACGGAACTGGCCGGTGCCCACAACGCTCCACAGGCAGTCGCGGTAGTCCCCGAGTGCGCCGGCGCCAGCGGCGAACATCGCCTCGCTGACCTGTTCGGCGCTGCCTTCGGGCACCATCACGACCCATTTGTCCAGGGCGCGGTCGGGTTCGGGCAGCAGCGGGACGGTCTCGTACACGCCGAGCACCTCGGCCAGCGCATCAGAGACGCCGCCGCGGACCTTGTCCGCATTGGTGTGCGCGGAGTACAGCGCGCACCCGCCGCGGATCAGCCGGTGGATCAGTCGCCCTTTCGGGGTGGAGGCCGCCACCGTCTCCACCCCGCGCATCAGCAGCGGATGATGGGCGACGATCAGCGTCACGCCGGTGCGCAGGGCTTCATCGACAACAGCGTCGGTCACATCCACGCACACCAGCGCGGCAGTCACCGCCTCGTCCGGGTCACCACAGACCAGGCCGACAGCGTCCCACGCTTCAGCGAGCGCCGGGGGGTACGCAGCATCGAGTGCGGCCACCACCTGCCCGAGCGTCAGGGTCATCACAATCCTCCCGGTACGGTCAGCAGTCTGTCGGCGGCGATCTGGGCCATCGCCGCGACGAGCGCCGACGAGTCCTCCGCCGAGCGTACGGCGATCCGGAGATGGTCCGGGCCGAGCCCGGTGAAGTTCGCGCAACTGCGCACCCCGAAGCCCCGCTCCCGCAGGGCCGCCTTCATGCCGAGACCGTCGTCCACCCGAATCAGCACATAAGGTGCCGCCGGCTCCACGCAAAGCTCGATGCCTGCCGCAGTGAGCAAGGCAAGCAGGTGGTCCCGATCAGCGGCAATCCGTCCGGCAAGCCGGTCGGCGTAGCGGTCACCGCGCGGTCCCACGCATTCCGCCAATCCAGTGAGCGCGAGGGTGCCGAGCGGCCAATGCCGTCGTCCGGCGACCAGCCGCGCGATCACCTCCGGCGCGGCCAAGAGATATCCGACCCGCAGACCGGCCAAACCGAAAGTCTTGGTCACCGAACGGATCACGACCACCCCGGCCGGTAACGCATCGGCCAGGGACTGCGGTTCACGCTCGCCGGTCCCCGCATCGCGCGTCAGATCGGCGAAGGCCTCGTCGACCACCACCAGCCGCCCCGGCCTACACAACGCCACAATCTGCTCGCGCGTATGCAGCACCGAGGTCGGGTTGGTCGGATTGCCCAGGATCACCAGATCGGCATCGTCGGGCACCTGGGCGGTGTCCAACCGCCACGGCCACTCCCCGACCACCCGGCTGATCCGTGCGCCGGTCGCCCGCAATACTCGCTCCGGTTCGGTGAACGACGGCTCGATCAGCGCGATGTGCGCCGGAGCGAGCCGGGCGAGCAGCTCGAAGCCTTCGGCCGCGCCGTCGAGCAGCAGCACCTCGGCCGGGCGCCGCCGGTGTCGGTCCGCGATGAGCGACACCGCGCGTTCGGTATCGGCCGGTGTCGGATAGGCCGCAAGATCCCCGAGTCGGGCCGCGAGGGCCGCCCGCACGAACTCCGGCGGGCCGGGCTGCACGTTGACAGCGAAATCCGTGACGCCGTTCTCGGCATCGGCATCTCCGTGCCGCCCGGGCTCGAAGAAGTCGGATGCCATGGTCTGCAGACCCTACTCTGGAGACGGTGACCCCGGATTCGCCATGCCGTCGCTAGGGAACTGATCGATGGCCGAGTTTGCCGGACGTACTAGAATCGGGGCCAATGGTCCCGCAACTGCGCGAGGTGTATGGGTGTCTGACCCACAGAAACTGCACATCTGCTTCGTCTGCACCGGCAATATCTGCCGGTCGCCGATGGCCGAGTCGATCGCGGCGGCGGCTATCGTCGACGCCGGGCTGGCCGACCAAGTGGTCGTGAGCAGCGCCGGTACCGGCGGCTGGCACATCGGTGAGCCTGCCGATAATCGGGCCCGCACCGAACTGCTGGCCCACCGATACTCCGACGCGCACGTCGCCGCCCAACTCGACACCGGCCACCTGTCCGCCGATCTGCTTGTCGCCTTGGACTCCGGTCACGTGCGCGAGCTGTCGCGCAAACGGCTGGGCGACCGGGTCCGGCTGCTGCGTAGTTTCGACCCGACCGCCGACGGCGACGATGTTCCCGACCCCTATTACGGCGGCCCGGAGGACTTCGCGCTGGTGCGCGAACAAGTCGAGGCCGCCCTGCCCGGGTTGCTGGCGTGGATCCACGCCACCCTGGCCGAGCGGGAAGGGTAACGGCACTCGCTATCCTTGAGGTATGCGACTGCTGCGAACATTTCTGCGACCGGGCTGGCTACTGTCGGCCGTGCTGGTTGCCGTTTTCGCTGCGGCCTGTTTCTTGATCCTGGCGCCCTGGCAGCTCGGCAAGAACACCGAGACCGAGCATCGCAACGACCTGCTCCGTTCGGCGTCGCAAACCGCCGCAGTCCCGCTCGACCAGCTCGTGCCCGCGGGGAGCGCGCTGGCCACCGACGACGAGTGGCGTGAGGTCACGCTCACTGGTCGCTACCTGAGCGATCAGCAGGTCCAACAGCGTTTACGGTCGGTCGGTGGGCGCCCGGCCGCCGAGATCATCACGCCCTTTGCGGTCGCCGGCACCGATCGGGTGATCCTGGTCGACCGCGGTTGGATCCGCCCCGGCGCGGACGGCGCGGTGACGGTACCGGGCGCCCCGGGCGAGGAAGTGACCATCCACGCACGGCTGCGCCGTTCCGAGAGCACCGGTCCTGGTAAGGAGCCACGCGTCGAAGGCGGACTGCTCACCGCGTACACCATCGACGCCGCGGCCATCGGTACGGCCGCGAACGCTGGCTACGCCCCGTTCTACGTGCAGCTGACCAACGACCAGCCCGGCGGCCTGGGCACCATCGATCTACCGCAACTCGAGTCGGGCCCGTACCTCTCGTATGGCCTGCAATGGTTGGCGTTCGGCATCATGGCGCCGCTAGGAGTCGGCTATTTCGTGTGGGCGGAGGTCAAACATCGGCGGGCGCTCACCAAAACCGACGACCAGGACGGCGCCGACGTGGCACGCCCGAGCGAGCGCCAGCGAATCTTCGACGAACTCCGTGACGTGAGCGCCCCCGATTCGGCGGGGCCGCGCACCGGCCCGGAGATCGGCGCGGGCACGGTGACCGAGTCCGACGACGCGTCCGTGCAGGCCAAGCTGGCCCAGCGCTACGGACGCTGACCACCGGCGGCGTCCACGATCACGAACCGTTCGTCAGCAAGACCTCGACGACGGTGCCGAGCACGCTGCCGAACATGTCAATCGCGAGCGATCCGTTGCTCGTCGAGCCGCTCGACAAACCGCTACTCAATGAGCTGACACCCAGCATTTCCGCCTGCGCCGGAGCGGTCGCCACACCCATACCGACTACGCTCACGCAGGCCACTGCCGCCACGATCATTCCCGGCCGCTTCTTCATATCTCGCCTCTCGACTGACCGATCAGTATTGGGCCGACCAGGCTACCTACTGCTGACCCTGGGCAGAGGCTACGGCTCCGGGTCGGTGTCGGCCAACGCCTCCGCGTCAATGACGGCGAGATCGTGACCCGGCCAGCGCGACGGCGAGCACTGCGCTGGCGATCTGCACTCGACGAGACAAGCGGACCGCGGCGCGCAGGTCCGCAGCCAGCGGCGCGGGACCGGCACCGAGGACGGGACGTTCTTCGGTGCCGTGCGGATAGACGGTCGTCCCACCGAGGGAGATGCCCAGCGCGCCGGCGAATGCCGCTTCCACGACACCCGCATTGGGGCTCGGGTGCCGGTGGGCGTCGCGCCGGACAGCGCGCGCAGCCTGCCTCGGATGTCCGCTGAGGATCCCGGCGAGCAGCGCGGTGACCCGAGCGGGCAGCAGGTTCGCGACGTCGTCGGTCCGGGCGGCTGCCCACCCAAACCTTGCGTAGCGGGGCGAGCGGTATCCGATCATCGCGTCAAGAGTGTTCACCGCGCGGTAGCCGAGCAGCCCAGGTACGCCCAGTACCGCGCCCCACAGCAACGGGGCGACGGTGGCATCGGACGTGTTCTCGGCGATGGATTCGACGGCGGCACGACAGATTCCGATTTCGTCGAGCACGCTCGGGTCACGTCCAACCAGGCTGGGCAGCATCGCGCGAGCACCCTCGAGATCGCCGCGATCGAGCACATCGGCGATCCTGTCACCGACTCGACCCAGGGTGGTCCCGCCGACCGCGGAGAAGGTGGCGACAGCCACGCCAGTCGCACCCGTCCGGCTGGCGAGCGCGCCCACGATTGCCGCGGCACCGACCCAGCATGCGGCGAACCCCACTCCGGCCGCGCGAGCGTCTCGGTAGAC
>NZ_JBAQWU010000234.1:0-7923 GCF_049299075.1 Gordonia sp. (in: high G+C Gram-positive bacteria) | reverse complement strand
AGGACGCCGTCGACATCGAGACCGTTGGACGGCTCGTCGAAGACCAGATTGTCCGGGTCGCCGAGCAACGACGACGCCAAACCCAGCCGCTGCAGCATGCCCAGCGAGAACTTGCCGACGCGGCGGTCGGCGACCTCGGTCAGACCCACCTGCCGCAATGCCCACGGCACCATATCGCGGCTGACGCCACCGAGATCAGCCTGCCAGCGCAACTGCTGCGTCGCGGTGAGCGTCGGATTGACCCGCCCGCTGGTCATGCTGAATCCGACGGTGAGCAGCGGCTTGCGATGCTCACCGAGCGCCTTACCGTCGATCCGCACGGCGCCCACATCCGGCGCCGACAGACCGGCGACCATGTTCAGCAGCGTCGACTTACCCGCTCCGTTAGGTCCGAGCAGGTACGTGATGGTGCCCGGCTCGGCGATAAAGGAGACATCGTCGACGGCGACCTTGTCGCCGAAGGTCTTACTGACATCTGAGATTTCGATCATGGGAGCAGTTCAGCTCAGTAGCCGAAGTTCGGATTGTTCGCGCACTGCATGTCCGCACAGATCCGCTTCCAGTCGAACTTCCACAGCCCGCCGTCGCGGATGTAGTAGTAGTTCGTCTGCTGAACCGGGAAGCCGGCCATGGTGCCCCGGAAGGTGATCGACATGCGCTCACCGTTGATCCGGGGCGGACCGGTGGCACTGCCGCGCATGGAGAAAAAGTCGTAGGTCTGACTCGACGCCAACACCTGCTCCAGCGGCTTACGGACCGCCGCGCTCTGCCCGTTGTAGGTGACCGCCAGTTTCGGACCGATCGCAATGCGCGGGTTCCAGAAGGCGGCGAACTGCCACTCCAGATCGACGGCAGTGGGCCGCTCGGCAGGCACTTGCAGGTCCGCCTGCTTGGCTTCGCGTATCGAGGTGGGCGATCGTCGCTGCGTGGTCGTCGTCGACGACGTCGTGGATGTGCCCGGTTCGACCGGGGCGGCTTCGCCGGCCGTGGACGGCACCGCAACGGCAGGCTCGGACAGCGCTGGAGCCTGCAAAACCGGAGCCTGGGCAACTGGAGCCTGGGCAACCGGAGCTGACACGTGTGCCGCCCCCAGGTTGACCACCGTCGACGGTGCCGCCGACTGGCCGGTGACGCCCGCGCCGGACAACCAGAGGCCGAGCGCGCCGATGCTCAGGATCAGCGCCGTCACCACGGCCGATGCTCCGACTGCGGTCAGCACCGTCGCCCGAGAGATCGTGTCATTCTGCTCACTCATGCTGCTTAGCCTTCCCTAAGTTCCACCGGGAGCACAAGGCCCCACCACCACCGCAGTGAGTCAACTCACTCATGCAGACCCGGCGCGACCTGGCCCTTTATTGGCATTTGCCGGACACGACCGGTTCCCGCGGCTGGCCGAATGGCAACGGTTATGTAACGATGGATTCGTGCGTCTGTTGGGGGGACGCTTTTTTTGACTACGAACGAAGGTTTTGACACGTGTTTTCAGCCAAGTCTTCGGGCCGACGTACTATCGCTGCCCGCCTCACCGCCATCGCGGTGGGGGTCTCCGCAGCTGCCCTGGCCATTCCGGCCGCAGCCCAGGCCAGCCCGGTCACCGTCTGGCCGAACGGCCCGGTCATCGAGGTGCCCGACCTGCCGGGGCTGCAGGTCCCGACGCCGCCGACCAAACCGCAGCAACAGCAGCCGAAGCCGTCTACGCCGCAGCAGGCCGGTGTTCCGGCGATGCCCAACGTGCGTACCAGCACCGGCTGGATCGCGCTGGCGCAGGACAGCAATCACACCATCTACTGGTGGAAGGACGGCAACTTCGTCAAGTCGATGCCGATCTCGATGGGCTCGGATGCGCATCCGACCCCGAACGGCACCTACCACACCATGGAAAAGCATCGCTCCATGTACATGGACTCCTCGACGTACGGCGTGCCGATCGACAGCCCGGAAGGCTACCGCACGTTTGTCGAGTACGCGGTCCGGATGAACAACGGCGGCATCTTTATCCACGCCGCACCGTGGTCGGTCGAGAGCCAGGGTGTCACGAATGTGAGCCACGGCTGCATCAACGTCAGCACCGACAACGGCCGCTGGGTATACGAGAACATCGGTACCGGATCGGCGATTGTCGTCAAGGGCACCGTCGGTGGCGGCACCTGGAAGACGCCGCGCACCCCGTAGAGCGCAACTGATCACGCCCGCAACGTGGCCCCTCCCGTATTCGGAAGGGGCCACGTTTCGCATCCGCGCGCCTATCGGAGAAGCCGCGCTTATCGGAGAAACTAACTCAGGCGGCCGGTCGCGCCCCCAGCGTCGCCTGTACCTGGAGCCAATGCGCCAGCACCTGGCAGCCGGTGGACTCGGGATCGGTGAGCGGCGCGGATCGGTACGGCTCATCCGAGTAGGAAACGTGCCGCCCGCCAGACGGCAGGTAGCCGCGCACCTCCCGGACCGCTGAGGCGACCCGCTGCACGTCGCGCCGCCATTGGGCTGGCGAGAAGCGCGTCCGGGCCGCATTCTGCAGATCGGCGCCGACAACTCGGCCGACCATATCGCCAAACCAGTGGCGCAGGCGCCCTACCGACAGCACACCGGTCAGGTCAGCGACGTCCCGGATCAAGGAATCCGGACCCGCGTTGCAAATGACGTCGTCGGCCGCACCCACCCAATGGGCCGGAATCTCCCCGGGCAGCTCCGGGCCCGGACCCGCTACTCCCCAGCCAGCACAGCTATCGACGACGTCGGGCGGCTGGTGCGGGTCCGCGACAAAGCCGACGGCGGTGATCGCCGGCAGCAGTGGCTCGTTCGCCGGGTTGCCGAGCAGCGCGCGGATCACCACCGCGCCCTGCGAGTAGCCGATCAGCATGATCGCACCGCCCGGATTCTCCGCCGCCGCACCTTCGACGGCCCCACGCAGCGCGGCGACGCCGCTCGCCACACTCTCGCGGTAGCAGTCGCCGTCGAGTCGCGGCACCGGTCCGTAGCTGGCCGGATACGGAATCCAGCGCGCCGCAAACCGGTCGTCGAGCTCATCGGTGACTGCCGACAGCATGCCGGTGACCGCCGTCCGCGTATCTCCCGGGTACGACTCCCCCGTACCACCGACGGCCAGCACCGTCACCGAGGTGTTCGCGCCGCGCTGAGTCATGTCTCCGACTCTGCCGACACCGACTGGGAGACAGCTGAGTGATGTCTATGAATCCAGCTTAGATCTGGCATGCCGGACACCAGAAGAGGTTCCGTCCCTCCATCTGCGTCACCGCCACCGGAGTCCCGCACAACCGACACCGATCACCGGCACGCCGATAGACGTAGGTGCGCGGACGGTTGGGCGCGTAGGCCGGTGCACCATGGTCGTCGTCTGGTCGGACCACATGAATCAATCCGGTCGCCATCCCCACGGGCATCAGATCTACCAGGTCGGCCCACAGCTGATCGAACTCGGTGCGACTGATCGCCGTGCCCGGGCGCAGCGGGTCGATCCCGGCCCGGAAAAGGACCTCGGCCCGGTAGATGTTGCCGATCCCGGCGATCACCTGCTGATCCATCAGCAATGAACCAATGGCCCGCCGGGAACGGTGGATCCGGTCCCACGCGATCTCCCGATCCGCATCTGGGCGCAGCGGGTCGGGGCCAAGCCGCGCGCGGAGCACAACCAGATCATCGTCTGTATAGAGCTCGCAGGCGTTCGGGCCACGCAAATCCACGCCGAGGTGCTCGCCGACCATACGCAAACGGATCTGCCCGATGGGTTCGGGCATAGGCAGCGATTCTTCGGTGAAGGCACCGTAAATGCCGAGGTGGATGTGCACCAGGTGCGGCGCCCGCCGATCCACATCGCCGTCGTCGAACCGGTAGACGAGGTGTTTCCCCCACGCCTGCGCGTCAGCGAAGACCAGGCCGTCAAGCAGTGCCGCCTCCGGGCCGAAGCGCCCCTGTGGGCTGCTCAGCGCGACGCGCTGGCCGCCGAACTGCTGCCGTTGGCGGTCGGCGAGCCGGTGCAGCGCATGACCCTCAGGCACGCGTGGCTCCGGTCAGGCTTTGGGCAGGTGGTTCTCGCCGGTGCGCTCGTAGTCGGCCAGCAAGTCGATGCGGCGCTGGTGGCGGTCCTCGTTCGACCACGGCTGCGCAACGAAGGCATCGACGATGGCCAATGCCTCCTCCGCGGAATGCATACGGCCGCCCAGGCCGATGAGCTGGGCATTGTTGTGCTCACGGGCCAGCTTCGCGGTCTCCACACTCCAGGCCAACGCACACCGTGCGCCCTTGACCTTGTTGGCGGCGATCTGCTCGCCGTTGCCGCTGCCGCCGAGCACAATGCCCAGGCTGCCCGGATCGGCGACGACCCGCTCTGCGGCCTCGATGCAGAACGGCGGGTAGTCGTCGAGCGCGTCATACGCGTGCGCACCGCAATCGATCACCTCGTGGCCATTGGCCTTGAGGTGTTCGACGATCTCGTTCTTCCGCTCGAATCCGGCATGGTCGGCACCCAGATAAATCCGCATGCGGTCACTATAGATTGGTGGGGTGGACACCCACGCGCCCATCCCCTCCGTTCCCGGCCTGCCCGACTCCAAAGTGATCGCGCCGCCACCCTACGATCCCGGCCCCGATGCCGTCTGGCGGCCGCCGGCCGCCTACTCCCATGCGCCGCGGCGACACCCGTGGGAGATTCCAATGCTGGTGCTGATCCTGCTGATCAGTGGCATCGGCTACGCCACGGTGATCGCGCTGGTCGCGATCGGCTCGATCAGCGACTACTTCCTGCTGATCCTCGCGTTACCGCTGATCGTCTTCGTGGCCCGCGGTCTGATGTACGCGCAGCAGCGGGTGGGGGCGGTGCAGATGTCGCCCACGCAGTTCCCCGAGGGCTACCGGATGATGGTGGAGGCCGCCGCCCGCTATGGACTGCACTACGTACCCGACGCGTACGTGGTGAACGGCAACGGCGCGATCAACGCCTTCGCCTCGGGACACGGCTTCCGCCGCTACATCGTCATCTTCTCGGATCTGTTTGAGGTCGGCGGCACGGCGCGCAGCCCGGAGGCCCTGGAGTTCGTGATCGGCCACGAGGTCGGCCACATCGCCGCCGGGCACACGTCGTACTGGCGCCAGTTGTTCACCGGCACCCTGATGTCGATTCCCATCCTCGGGACCACGCTGTCGCGCACCCAGGAGTACACCGCCGACAACTTCGGGTACTACACCCATCCGGCGGGTGCGCCACCGGCGATCGGTGTGATGGCCGCCGGCAAGTACATGCTGTCGGCCGTCGATTTCGATCAGTTCGCCGACCGGGCCGTCCGAGACAAGGGCTTCTTCGTCACCGTGGTGAATCTGCTCTCAACGCACCCGGTGCTCACCTGGCGGGCCGCCGCGCTACGCGACCGCACCCGCGCGGGCGCGCTGTTCCGCCGCCCTACGACCACGACTCGCGGGGTGGGCAGCGGCAATGTGTTCCCGATGCCGACCCCACCGGGACTCGATCAGGTGCCGCCGGGCAGTCTGCCCAACGGTTTGGTGCCTCCGCCCCGTTTCTAGCCGAATCCGGGGTCTTCAGTCCTGGTGCGCTTGAGCTCGAAGAAGTGCGGGTATCCGGCGAGGGCGACCACACCATCCCACACTCCGCCGGCCTCTTCGCCGCGCGGGATCCGCGACAGCACCGGGCCGAAGAATGCCACGCCATTGACGTGGATGGTGGGCGTGCCGACGTCGTCGCCGGCCGGGTCCATGCCCCGGTGGTGACTCTCCCGGATGGCGGCGTCGTATTCGGTGGACGTCGCGGCCTGGGCCAGGTCGGCCTCCAGTCCGGCAGCGGCGAGCGCGGTCGGAATCACCGTGCCGTAGTCGGCGCCCTTGCCCAGGGTGTGGATCTCGGTGCCCATCGCCAGGTACAGCGGGGCGAGCACCTGGTCGCCGTGCCGATCGGCAGCGGCGGCAAGCACCCGCACCGGCTCCATCGCCCGGCTCAGCATCTCGCGATAGCCGTCCGACACGTCCTTTCCTTCGTTGAGGACATACAAGCTCATGATGTGAAAGTTCACCTCGATGGGCCGGACTTGCTCGGCCTCCAGGATCCAACGCGAGGTGATCCAACACCAGGGGCACAGCGGGTCGAACCAGAAATCCACACGATCGCGATCAGCCATGCTCCCATTCATAGCACCCTTGAGATCGGCGCGGCGGACACCTACGGTGGGACACAGGTCGGAATTGTCCACATTAGGAACGAGGAATCATGCCGCGCCGAACGACGTCCGCCGTGGCTGCGCTCGGCCTGACCGCAGCCACCCTGACCGCAGCCGCCCTGGCCGCCACCGGTCTGGCGTCCGCCGCCCCCTTGCCCGTCACGCAGCTACCCTCCTCCGGTCTGCAGGTCAGCGGCCTCGTGGTTCCCGGTCCGCTGTTCGTCGGTGTCACCGCCGATAGCACCGCGACACCGGGAGTTACCGCCTTCACCGCACCCGCAACGCCACCGGTCTGCTCGTCATCGGCTGCCGGAATGCTGGTCACGGTCGATTGGATGAACCTCAGCACCGGCCAACGCGGCGGTTTCACCGTCAAGCCGTGTCCGCATTTCAACAATCCGACGAAGGTCCGCACCGAGGCAACCACCGGTTCGGGTCAGATCGCATTCGTCTCGTGGATCCGCGGTTCGAGTTACTCGCCGAATGCTGGCCAACCTGCGCTGCCGGGTGTCGGTACTTTCGCCGCGCCCTGACCGCCCCCGTCAGCGGACCACTACAGTCGACAGGGTGACTGCACCGAACCTGACTCGCGCGGCCGCCCAGGAGCGGGCCGCCACCATCGCCACGGACAATTACCGGATCACCCTGGACCTGACGACCAGCGAGCAGACCTTCCGCTCGCACACCGTGGTCACGTTCACCGCGACGCCAGGATCGTCGTCGTTCATCGAACTTGTTGCGCCGCAGGTGATGTCGGCAAATCTCAACGGCACCGACCTGGACGTGTCCGGTTACGACGAGTCCGTCGGCCTGGCGCTGCCCGACCTGGCCGAACAAAACGTTCTCTCGGTGGTCGCCGATTGCGCGTACTCGAACACCGGTGAGGGCCTGCATCGGTTCGTCGATCCGGCCGACGGCGAGGTGTACCTCTACTCGCAGTTTGAGACCGCCGACGCCAAACGCATGTTCGCGTGTTTCGATCAGCCCGACCTCAAGGCGACGTATTCACTCACCGTGACCGCTCCGGCGAACTGGACGGTGATCTCCAACGAGCGCATCGAGACCTCGACCGACGTGCCCACCGGCCGCCAGCACGTTTTCGCCACCACCGAGGTGATGAGCACCTACCTGGTCGCGCTCATCGCCGGACCGTACGCGGAGTGGACCGACGAGTACGTCGACGAGCACGGCACCATCCCCCTGGGTCTGTACTGCCGGGCGTCCCTCGGCGAGTTCATGGACCACGAGCGCCTATTCGCCGAGACCAAACAGGGCTTCGACTTCTACCACCGCACCTTCGGTGTGCCATACGCCTTCGGCAAGTACGACCAGTTGTTTGTCCCCGAGTTCAACGCCGGGGCGATGGAGAATGCCGGCGCCGTGACCTTCCTGGAGGACTACGTCTTCCGGTCCCGGGTCACTCGATACTTGTATGAGCGCCGCAACGAGACCATCCTGCACGAGATGGCACACATGTGGTTCGGCGATCTGGTCACGATGCAGTGGTGGGACGATCTGTGGCTCAACGAGTCGTTCGCGACCTTCGCGTCGGTGCTGGCTCAGGTCGACGCCACCGAGTACACCAACGCGTGGACCACCTTTGCCAACGTCGAGAAATCGTGGGCCTACCGGCAGGACCAGTTGCCCTCGACGCACCCGATCGCCGCGGACATGGTGGATCTGCAGGCCGTCGAGGTGAACTTCGACGGCATCACCTACGCCAAGGGCGCGTCGGTGCTCAAAC
>NZ_JBAQWU010000233.1:0-4372 GCF_049299075.1 Gordonia sp. (in: high G+C Gram-positive bacteria) | reverse complement strand
GGCTGGCCCTGGCCGCCGACGGCGTCGTGCTCGGGCCGGTGGCTGCGCCCGCGGCGGTCGGCCAGGACGGCGCGCTCAGCTTTGTGATTCAACGCGAGTCGGGCAGCCCGGTCACCGAGTTTGCGGTGGCGCACGAGAAGGAGCTGCACCTGATCGTCGTGCGTACCGACGGCACACAGTTCCGCCACGTGCATCCCGAACTCGACCGAGCGACGGGCACGTGGTCGCTGCCGTGGCGCTGGGATGCCGCAGGCACATACCGCGTCTACGCCGACTTCACTCCGGCAGCGGAGGGCGCCTCGGGTGTCACGCTATCGCGCCTGGTGGAGGTGGCCGGCGACTATCAACCGGTGCCCACGCAGGTGACACGCACCGCGGAGACCGGCGGGTTCACCGTCGCCGTCGCCGGTGACCTGACGGCCGGTGCAGCGAGCGAGCTGACATTTTCGGTGACTCGGGACGGCCGGCCGGTGACGGCACTGCAGCCGTACCTCGGGGCCTTCGGGCACCTGGTCGCATTGCGTGAGGGGGACCTGGCGTATCTGCATGTGCACGCGGGGGACCCTTCGACAAGCTCAGGGGGCGGGGAGGCAAGCTCAGGGGGCGGGGAGGCAAGCTCAGGGAGCGGGGAGGCGATCGGATTCAGCGTTGCGGCACCGACCGCCGGGCGTTACCTGCTGTACCTGGACTTCCAGGTCGACGGGCAGGTGCACACCGCGCAGTTCGTGCTCGATGCCACCAGCAGTATCGGCAACGGAAACCACGACCATTCGCATTCGGGCGGGCACTGACATGCCGCAGCGCGAAGCGTCGGAGAACGGAGTGCTGGAGATGACCACCGCAACGCCACTAGTGAGTGGCACCGACCTCGAACTGGAGATCGGCGGGATGACGTGTGCGTCCTGCGCGAACCGGATCGAACGGAAACTGAACAAACTCGACGGCGTCACCGCCACCGTCAACTACGCGACCGAGAAGGCCAAAGTCACCGCGCCCGCAGGATACGACCCCGAGCTGCTGGTGGCCGAGGTGGCTAAGGCCGGCTACTCTGCCGCGCTGCCGAAGCCGAAACGGGCTGCAGCACAGGAGGATTCGGAATCTACTGACGATGCTGAGCTGAACTCGCTCCGGCAGCGGCTGCTGGTCTCGGTGGCCCTCACTCTCCCGGTGATCGCGATGGCGATGGTGCCGGCTTTCCAGTTCACCTACTGGCAGTGGGCGTCGCTGGCGCTGGCCGCACCGGTGATCGTGTGGGGCGCTTGGCCGTTCCACACTGCGGCGTGGACCAATCTGAAGCACGGCGCGGCCACCATGGACACGCTCATCTCGATGGGCACGCTCGCCGCCTTCGCGTGGAGCCTCTACGCACTGTTCTGGGGCACCGCCGGCGAGCCCGGCATGACGCACCCGTTCGAGTTCACCGTCGCCCCCTCCGACGGCGCGGCCAACATCTACCTGGAAGCCGCTGCAGGCGTCACGATGTTCATCCTGGCCGGCCGCTACTTCGAGAAGAAGTCCAAGCGGCAGGCCGGTGCCGCGCTGCGCGCCCTCCTGGAGATGGGCGCCAAAGACGTGGCGGTCCTGCGCGACGGCGCTGAAGTACGGATCGGCATTGACGACCTGGCGGTCGGCGACGAGTTCGTGGTGCGGCCCGGCGAGAAGATCGCCACCGACGGGGTGGTCACCGCGGGCAACTCCGCGGTGGACGAGTCCATGCTCACCGGCGAATCCGTGCCGGTGGAGGTGGCGCCCGGCACGGCAGTGACCGGCGCGACTGTCAATGCGAGCGGGCGTCTCGTCGTCCGGGCGACGCGCGTCGGTGCCGATACGCAGCTTGCCCAGATGGCCACGCTCGTCGAAGACGCGCAGACAGGCAAGGCCGATGTGCAGCGGCTGGCCGACCGGATTTCCGGGATCTTTGTCCCGATCGTGATCGCCATCGCGGTGGTGACGCTGGGCGCGTGGCTCGGCGGCGGGTTCCCGGTGGTGGCGGCCTTCACCGCCGCGGTCGCCGTGCTGGTGATCGCGTGCCCGTGCGCGCTCGGTCTGGCCACGCCGACGGCGCTGCTCGTCGGCACCGGCCGCGGGGCCCAGATGGGCGTACTGATCAAGGGCCCCGAAGTGCTGGAGTCCACCCGCAAGGTCGACACCATCGTGCTGGACAAGACCGGCACTGTCACCAGCGGGCAGATGACGATGGTTGACGTCGTCGTCGAACCCGGGACCGATCGCACGCAACTGCTGCGGCTGGCCGGAGCGCTGGAGGCGGCGTCCGAGCATCCGATCGCCCGCGCGATCGCCGCCGGTGCGGTGGACGAGACCGGTGCGCTCGACGTACCGGAACACTTCGTCAACGTGGAGGGCAAGGGCGTGCAGGGCACCGTCGACGGACACAGGGTGGTCGTGGGCCGCGAGACGCTGCTGGCTGAGGAGTCGGCGCACCTGTCCGACGACGTTGCCGACGCGAAAGCCCGCGCCGAAGGCGAAGGCAAGACCGTGGTGGCAGTCGGTTGGGACGGTGCGGCGCGCGGCATCGTCGTCGTCGCGGACACCGTCAAGCCGACCAGCGCGCAGGCGATCGCCGAGCTGAAGGAGCTCGGACTGCGTCCGGTGCTGCTCACCGGCGACAACGCGGCCGTCGCCCAACGGATTGCCGCCGAGGTGGGGATCGACGAGGTGTACGCCGAGGTGCTGCCCGCCGACAAAGTCGACGTCGTGCGGCGCTTGCAGGACGAGGGCAAGGTCGTGGCGATGGTCGGCGACGGGGTGAACGACGCCCCGGCGCTGGCGCAGGCCGACCTCGGACTGGCGATGGGCACCGGCACCGATGTGGCAATCGAAGCCTCCGACATCACCCTGGTGCGTGGCGATCTGCGCAGTGCGGTGGACGCAATTCGCTTGTCGCGCAAGACACTGGGGACCATCAAGGGCAACCTCTTCTGGGCCTTCGCCTACAACGTGGCGGCCATTCCGGTCGCCGCGCTGGGCATGCTCAACCCGATGCTCGCCGGGGCGGCAATGGCGTTCTCGAGTGTCTTCGTCGTCGGCAACAGCCTGCGCCTGCGCGGGTTCACGAGCGTGAGCGCCGATGCGTGAGAGCGGATGTGGTGTCGACATCACTGGGAGACAGGGAGCGAGACGAGATGAGCGAGACAGCTGACGTACACCGCGGGTACGACGAGCAGAAGGACCAGTACCTCAAGCGGATGAAGCGCATCGAGGGGCAGGCGCGCGGCATCGCCCGAATGATCGAAGAGGACAAGTACTGCATCGACATCCTCACCCAGATCAGCGCCCTTACCCGCGCGGTGCAAGGGGTGGCCACCGGGCTGCTCGACGACCACCTGCAGCACTGCGTGCTCGACGCCGCCAAAGCCGGCGACGACGAGGCGGCCAAGGCGAAGATCGCCGAAGCGACCGCCGCCATCAACCGGCTGGTACGGTCCTGACCGAACCGGCCCTATTGGCTTCGTCGAGCAACTGCTGCAGGATTTGCGGCGACAGCGCACCGCCGGAGAAGGTGGCTAGCCTGCCGACCGGGATCGAGCCCATGATCGAGATCAGGTCCACTCCCAGCGCATTGGTGCCGTCACCGCCCATACCGGCAGTCATCGCCTCGAAGACCGGACCGAACGCGGCCGCAGCAGCCGGATCGGCCAGCACCTCGCCGATCGACGAGTTCATCGACAGCGGTAGCCGGCTGACATCGCCGGCCAGCTCGACAGTCGCGGTGAGCGCGATCGCGCGGCTCGACGCACCGACGGAGACCGTGTACGCCCCCGGTTCCACCATGAATCGGTCGAACCGGGTGTCCCAGTAGGCGAGGTCATCGTGCGGGATCTCGATGGTCACCCAGGATGAACTTTGTTGCGCCACTTCCACATTCGCGAAGCCCTTCAGCTCGCGCACCGGACGCGCGACGGCCGAGTCGGGCTTGCCGATGTACACCTGCACCACGTCGCGGCCATCGCGATGGCCGGTGTTGGTGACCGTCAATTCCACGCGCAGCCCGCTGCCGGTCGGTGTGATGGTGAGGTCGGAGTACGCGAAGGTCGTGTACGAGAGGCCGTGGCCGAACGGGAAGCACACGTCGAGTTCGCGGGCGTCGTACCAGCGGTAGCCGACGAAGATACCTTCGCCGTAGGTCACGTGGCCGTGCTCCCCGGGGAAGTTCAGATACGCGGCGGTGTCTTGCAGACGCAGCGGCACCGTCTCAGCCAGTCGCCCCGACGGGTTGACGTCACCGAACAGCACATCGGTCAGGGCGCTGCCGCCCGCCTGGCCGAGTAGCGCGGCGTCGAGCAGGGCCGGAGCGGTCACCCCGGTCAGATCCACCACGCCGCCGTGATTGACGATGACCACGGTGCGCGGG
>NZ_JBAQWU010000232.1:0-1723 GCF_049299075.1 Gordonia sp. (in: high G+C Gram-positive bacteria) | reverse complement strand
CTACTCGGTCCTGACACCGGATATGTCTATCAGCGATTCGGTCAGCGTCCTCGGAGGCGCACGGGTCAGGAACAGACGGGCTTGGCGGCGTTCTTACCGGTGGTGTCGGTGGGAGCGCCGGGGACCGCAGGCTTCGGGGTCGTGACAACCGGCAGAACGCCGGTGTAGTCAGCGCCAACGATCACGGTCATCAATTCGGAGTCGTCGGTACTGGGACGGACCGCCTTCGTCTGCAAGGCGTAGGCCAGCGTGCGGGCGGCCTCCGTATCGCCTGGGGGCACAAACAACTGGGTCTGCTGGAGATCCGAATTCGGGAACCCGCCGGACTCGACGACCTGGTAGCCAGCGCGTTGCAGATCTGCGGCGACAGCCTCTGCCCGGCCGGGAGTCTTAGTGGCATTGAGCACCCGAACCCTGATGTCGGCCGGGGCAACCGTGAGCGCCTTCTGGCCCTGCGGCACCGTCGGCGGTGGCGGCCAACCGGTGTCGTCCTTCATCGCTTCCCAGATCTGGTCAGCCTTCGCCCGGTCCCAGGAGATAGTCGCGTGGTCCTCATTCTCGGTCCACGGCACGGTCAGGAACGTGACCTTGCTGGGGGAGATGCCGCTCATACTGGTGGCGAGGTCCTGAATCTTCTCCAGGCCGCCCAGCCCTGGATCGGTCGTCAATGACGATGTCGCCCGGTCCAGTACTCGGTAGAGCCGCACCGGGTTGGTCAGGATCTGGGTACTCGTGGCCTTGCGCAGAGCGGATGCGAGGAAGTCCTGTTGCCGGCTGATCCGGCCGATGTCCGAACCGTCGCCTAGGCTGTAGCGGGCCCGAACGAAGGAGAGCGCCGGCTCGCCGGTGAGGGTGCTTTTGCCGGCGGGAAGGCTGAGGCCGCTCAGCGGATCATCAACGGGTTCGTTCACGCAGACCTCGACCCCGCCGAGCGCCTCCACTACACCTTTGAATCCGGTGAAGTCGACCAGCATGAAGTGGTCGATGTAGACACCGGTCAGAGCTTCGACGGTCTTCACCGTACAGGCCGGCCCGCCGTCGTTGAACGCCTCATTGAATCGTTCCTGCTGGGGTGCGACCGGTTGGCCGGCCGCATCTGTGCAGGCGGGAATCTGCACCTTCGAATCCCGCGGGATGCTGACCGCAAACGCGCTCTTCCGGTCCCCGGAGACGTGCAGCAGAATGGTGGTGTCCGAGCGGGCCCCTTGGATCTCCGAGGTGCTGCCGTAGTCGCCGTTGTCGGCCCCGATTCGGGTATCTGACCCCATCAACAGAATGTTCAGCGGCTCGTTCGAGTCGGTGTCGGAGGAGCGGTCGGGGCGTGGACCGAGTAACGAGGAGATGTCCTGGGTCCGGATGTTGTCGTCCAGGTTCTGATAGGCGATCGCACCCGCACCCGCAACGCCGGTCGCGAGCAGGACGAACGCGCTAGCGGTGCCCGCGATTACTCGGGGCCACCGGCGCCGCTTCGACACGCTCACGCAGATCCTCCGGTCCTATGGTCATAGCATTCTAGCCCGCTCTGAGGGCTGCGGATGCAGTCCGCCCGACTTCTGTGCACAACCTGAACTGCTGCTGAACTTCCGCCGAGGGCTGTCACAGTCCGACGCCGACGCTTCCCGGACGGTTCCGGGCGAGGTCGAAAGTAGGATCACGCGGGCAATTCGTCGGCCCGCTCGGCGCGGGCTATCGCCGACACTCGGGACGGTGCGGCGTTGACCAC
>NZ_JBAQWU010000231.1:0-22004 GCF_049299075.1 Gordonia sp. (in: high G+C Gram-positive bacteria) | reverse complement strand
TTCCAGGCGGTCGCGCAGCGGCTGGCCGACGGCTATATCGACGCCCAGGCGGTCGCGCTGACCACCGCACAGGCGGCGTGGCTGCTGTCCGACGACGCCACGGCGTCCGCCGCGCAGATCGGCGCCGCAGTGGCCACCGCCAAGTTCTGGGCCGATGAGGCCGGCCACCGGATCGCGCACACGGCAATACACGTCCACGGCGGCGTCGGCCTCGACACGAGCCACCCGGCGCACCGCTACTTCCTGCGCGCCAAGCAGAACGAGTTCACCCTCGGCACTACCCCGGTGGTCCTCGACGACCTGGCCACGCTGATCGCTGCGGAGAAGTAGATGGCCCCCGCCGTCACCGACGCCCGCACGTTGACCGGCCTACTGCGCGCCCTCATCGGGGTCACCGACCGGGGGCTGCATGTCGCCGCAGCTGGCGACGACACCGACCGCGACGACGCCGACTGGTTTATCTCCTGGCACGACCACCTCGCCGCCAGCGCCCAGCGCGCCACAGCACTGCGGCGACTCCTGGACCCGAGCCGCCCGCCGCACGTAGGCGTCCTCCTGCCGAATGTGCCCGAGTTCAGCTTTCTGTTCGGGGCGGCTGCGATGGGCGGGGGCGTCCTGGTCGGCTTGAACCCGACGCGGCGCGGGGCGGCGCTCGCGGCCGACGTCGCCCGCGCCGACTGCCAGTTGGTGCTCACCGATGCGGGCGGCGCCGCGCTGCTGCCCGATTCCGTCCGCACCATCGACGTCGACGGACCGCAGTGGCGGGAGTTGCTCGACGCGGTCGGGCCGGTCCCGCCAGAGTTCGGCGAGGCGAACCCGGACGACCTGGTGATGCTGATCTACACGTCCGGCACCACCGGCGATCCCAAAGCCGTGCGGTGCAGCCAGCGCAAGTTCGCCGCGGCCGCAGCGATGCTCGCCGATCGATTCGGCCTCTCCGACGACGATGCCGTCTATCTCGCCATGCCGATGTTCCATTCGAATGCGCTGATCGCCGGCTGGTCGGTCGCGGCGGCCAGCAGCGCCTCTCTGGTGCTGCGTGAGCGCTTCTCAGCGACGGGCTTCTGCGACGATCTGCGCCGCTACCGCATCACGTACGCCAACTACGTGGGTAAACCGCTGCACTACATCCTGGCCACGCCGGAGCGTGCCGATGACGCGCAGACCGCGCTGCGCATCATGTACGGCAATGAGGCGAGCGCCGCCGATCGTGCCGAGTTCGCCCGCCGCTTCGGCACTCGGGTGATCGACGGTTTCGGCTCCACCGAGGGCGGCGTCTCGATCACGCGCACGCCGGAGACCCCCGACGATGCGCTGGGCCCGCTGCGGCCACCGGTCGCCGTCGTCGATCCGGACACCCTGGCGCCGGTGGCACCGGGCGAGACCGGCGAAATCGTCAACACCGCCGGGCCCGGACTCTTTGACGGCTACTACAACGATCCGGCGGCCACCGCCGAACGCCTGCGCGGCGGCGTGTATCGCACCGGCGACCTGGGGTGGGTCGATACTGCAGGTTTCATCCACTTCGCCGGTCGGTTCGGCGACTGGCTCCGGGTCGACGGGGAGAACCTCGGCACCCGGCCGATCGAGCAGATACTGCTCCGCCATCCGGGAATCGACGAGGCGATTGTCTTCGGCGTTCCGACCGAGATCGGCGACGAGGTCGGCGCTGCGCTCGTCGCCCCCACCCTGACACGCGATCAGTTCGCGGAGTTCGTTGCCCGACAGCGCGATCTCGGGCCCAAACAACACCCAACGAAGATCTGGCTGGTCGACTCCCTCAGGCAGACCGCCACATTCAAGACGGTCCGCGCCGCCGTCGGCACCGAGTTGGGCACCCCCGACTGGCTGCTGCCCTAGTGCCCGAGTGCCCTAACGACTGCCGAACGGCAGCAGTGCCATCTCGCGGGCATTGCGCACGGCCGTGGCCAGCTGCCGCTGTTGCTGCGGCGAGAGCCCGGTGACGTGGCGGGCCCGGATCCGACCGCCGTCACTCAGGTACTTCCGCAAGGTTGCGGTGTCCTTGTAATCGAAG
Organism: Gordonia sp. (in: high G+C Gram-positive bacteria); assembly: GCF_049299075.1. Lineage (GTDB taxonomy): Bacteria > Actinomycetota > Actinomycetes > Mycobacteriales > Mycobacteriaceae > Gordonia. Next base: position 19,969 of record NZ_JBAQWU010000231.1, on the reverse strand, counting down.
GCGAGGTTCGGGTCAACGCGCCGGACCTGCTTGCGCGGCAACGGCTTCCGCCTCGCCATCACCAGCTCGCTTTCGTGATGCCGGGCAGCTCACCGCGGTGCGCCATCTCCCGGAAGCGGATGCGCGAGATACCCGCCTTGCGGAGGTACCCGCGCGGGCGTCCGTCGGCGGCGTCCCGGTTGCGTACGCGCACCGGACTCGCATCGCGGGGCTGCCGCGCGAGTTCACGTTGCGCCGTATCTCGTTCGGTGACCGAGCGAGCCGGGTCGACGATGATCTTCTTCAGTTCTGCACGTCGCTCCGCGTAGCGGGCGACGATATCGCGTCGTCGCTGGTTCGCGACGATCTTGGATTTCTTGGCCATAATTCTCCTCAACGTTCTTCGCGGAACTCGACGTGCTTCCGCGCAATCGGGTCATATTTCCGTATCGTCAACCGGTCGGGATCGTTGCGCCGATTCTTCCTGGTCACGTAGGTGTAGCCGGTGCCGGCGGTGGACTTCAGCTTCACAACCGGACGCAGATTGGTGCCGGCCGCCATCAGAACTTCTCCCCGGCCGCGCGGCACCGGGCCAGCACGGCGTCGATGCCGTCTCGGTCGATGATCTTGATCCCGTCGGTGGACACCCGCAGGGTGATCCGTCGCCGTTCACTGGGCACCCAATACGTCCGACGTTGCACGTTCGGTCGCCACTGGCGGCTGGTCCGGCGGTGCGAATGCGAAACCTGTTTACCGAAGCGCGGGACCTTCCCGGTCACCTGACAGCGTGCAGTCACTACTCTCTCCCTACTGACAATGATTGGCATTAAGCTCGACGAGACGCTACCGTGCGAGACGTTCTATTGGCAATCGTTACCAATACGGAGGTAGTCCGTGCCCATCGAATCCGACACCACACCGGTGACCCTCGTCGCCGGCCTGAGCCGCGAGGCGATCGCTCGGGTCGCCGGTACCCTCGCGCTGCCCGGCACCGCGCTGATCGCGCACGACTTGCGCGCGCTCCCCCTGGGCTACGTGATCCGGCAAACCCGGACGGTGCGCGAGGGCGCCGAGGACTTCGCCATCGACGGAGTGCCCCTCGACCACGGCTGCGCCACCTGCACCCTGCGCCGCGATCTGCTCCCCATGCTGCGACGACTACATCGAACGCCCGGAGTTGAGCGCATCGTCGTCGCCCTCGATCCCGCCTTTGAACCGGAATCGGTCGCGGTAGAGATGGCCGGCACCATCGTCGAGGATGACGATCTGCCTGCCGGAACGGCGAGCGACGACGTCACGCTGCGCGCGACCATCGTCGCGATCGACGAAGAAACCTGGCTGCGCGATGCCACCGGCGATCGCACCCTGCACGAGGCCGACCTGGCCACCGTCGAAGACGAGCGGACGCTGGCCCAGCTCGCGGTGGCGCAGGTGCGATTCGGCGACCTGCTGGTGATTGAAGGCAGTGTGGAGAACGATCACTACCGCGCCGCGCAACTCTCGGCAGTGCTCCGCCGCATCAACCCGGCGGCAATGCAGCAGGCCGTCGGCCCACGACAGTCGGTCACCATCGATCAGCTCATCGTCTCGCTCGCTGCCCTCCGGCCGGAATCGCGGCGCGGGCGGCCCACCACCCCATTCGATCCGCTGCTCGACGGCTGCCCACCACTGGTGGGCGACTGCGGAATCGAGATGGTTGTCTTCGAGGCCGACCGGCCGTTCCACCCGGAGCGCCTGCACGACGCGCTCGACGCACTGCTCGACGGCGTCGTCTGCTCACGCGGACGGCTCTGGCTCACTTCCAGCCCCGACCATCTGCTGTGGTTGGAATCTGCGGGCGAGGCACTGGGCGTCAGTCGCGGCGGCCGCTGGCTGGCCGCGCGCACCGACGCCGAATCCGCCGGGATCGATCCGATCGCACGGGCGATGGCCGCCGCGCGCTGGGACGACGAGCACGGGGACCGACACTCGTCGATCGTCGCGGTAACCCATCACGCCGACACTGCCGACATCGAGGACGCGCTCACCGCCGCACTCGTCACCGATGACGAAATCGCCCGGGGCGCAGCCTATCTCGCGTCCCTGCCGTCACCGTTCGGTGACGTCCACCAAGATCCGTGCGAAGACTCTACTGTCGCCGCACGGGACATCACCGCCGAGGAGACCACCCGATGAAAGCCAACACTCACCCCGACTACCACCCGGTTGTATTCCAGGACGCGACCACCGGCACCTCCTTCCTAACCCGGTCCACCAGTACCTCGGAGGCCACGATCGAGTGGACCGACGGGAACATCTACCCGCTGATCACCGTCGAAGTGACCAGCGATTCGCATCCCTTCTGGACCGGCAACCAGCGTCTGATGGATACTGCGGGCCGGGTGGAAAAGTTCCACCGGAAGTACGCCTCGGCGCGCCCGCCGAGTCGGGGTCCGGTCAGCGGGTCGCGTCCAGTCGGTTGATCGCCTCGGCGTACTCGGCGACCAGCCCGTCGATCATTTCCGCGACCGGCACGATCGCATTGCACCGGCCGACGATCTGACCGGCCGGCATGGCCACGACGTCCGGATTGTCGCTGTGGGAGATACGGGCGTGCGCCTCCCCGACCAGCAGGTTCTGCAGCGGCATCGGGAGCGGCTCGGGCGCACCGGCCGCATCCCAGGCGTCGGTCCACTTGGTCTTCAACAGCCGCGCGGGTTTGCCGGAGTAGATTCGGCGCCGGACGGTGTCGCGTGAGGTGGCGTTGAGCAGCGCCTGCTGGACCGTCGAGGGTCCACCGTCGGCCGGCGCGCCGAGCTTGTACTCGGCGGCGGTGAGCCAGTAGGTGCCCATCCACACACCTTGCGCCCCCAGGGCGATGGCGGCGGCCATCTGCCGACCGCTGCCGACCCCGCCCGCCGCGAGGACTGGCGCGGTGGTGCCGACGGCGTCGACGATTTCCGGCCACAGCACCATCGAGGTCACCTCGCCGGTGTGGCCGCCGCCTTCGTAGCCTTGGGCGATCACGATGTCGACGCCGGCGGCGACATGATTGCGGGCGTGCGAGCTGGCACCGGCGAGGGCGGCCACCGCGACACCGTTCTCATGCGCCACCGCGATCACATCGTCCGGCGGCGAGCCGAGTGCATTGGCGATCAACTTGATCTGACCGTATTTGCGAGCGTGCTCCATCGATACCTCGACGTGCGACCGGGCGACCGAATGCAGCCAGCCCAGCACCCCGGTGTTGATCCGATCCTCCCCCTCGGGCAGCGGCGGGACACCGAGGTCGTCGAGGGTGCGTTCGACAAATGCCCGGTGCTCCGGCGAGATCATCGAATCGAGGTCCACTTTGGAGCCCTCGGTGGGAATCTTGGCCGGCATCACGACGTCGACGCCAAAGGGCTTGCCGTCGGTGTTCTGGTGCATCCACTCCAGGACCTCGTCGAGCTCGCCGGGGTCGTTGAACCGCACGCAGCCCAGCACGCCCAGGCCACCGGCGCGGCTGATCGCCGCCGCCACTTCCTGGCTGGGGGTGAATCCGAAGATCGGATAGTCGATGCCGAACTTTTCGGTGAGTTCGGTGCGGATGCGGGGGGCGGTACGGGACGCAGTCATATCAGGCCTTCGTTGCAGCGGAAACGGTGGTCAGGTGCTCATCGGGCGCCTGGGTCGCGGTGACCTCGGCGGCCCAGCGATAGTCGGGTTTGCCAGCCGGCGACCGTTTCACCTGGTCGACGAACCACACGCTGCGCGGACACTTGTAGCCGGCCAGGTCGGCGCGAACCACGCTGTTCAGCTCCACCAGCGACGGCCGGGCGCCGCCGCGCGTGGCGATGACCGCAGCCACCCCTTGGCCGAAACGCTCGTCGGGAACCCCGACCACGACGACATCGAAGACATCCCGATGCCCCTTCAACGCGGCCTCCACCTCTTCGGGGAAGACCTTCTCCCCGCCGGTGTTGATTGAGCCCGAGCCCCGCCCGAGCATGGTGATGGCGCCGTCGGCTTCGACGAGCGCATGGTCACCGGGCAGCGAATAGCGCACCCCGTCGTAGGTGATGAAAGTCTTCGCCGATTTCGCCGGATCGTTGTGATAGCGCAGGGGGATGTGCCCGGATCGCGCCAGCATGCCGGTCTCGCCACTACCGGGCGTCACCTCGGTGCCGTCCGGACGCAGGACGTGGGTGTTGGGGTCGGCGGTGACGGTGGGCGCGCCGATGCGGCTCTGCCCTTTGGCTGCCAGCGCCATCCCGCCGAACCCTGTTTCCGACGAGCCGATCGCATCGATGATCAGCGCATTCGGGAAGCTCTCCAGGAAGCGTTCTTTCACCGTCGGCGAGAACAGCGCCGCCGAGGAGGCGACCGAGACCACCGTGGACGTATCGAAATCTCCGGCGTCCAGGGCGTCCATCATCGGCCGGCCCATCGCATCGCCGGTGATGAACACGACGTGCACGCCGTGCTGGGCCACGGCCTGCCAGACGGCTTCGGGGTCGAAGTCGGGATACACGATGGCCTTGCCGCCAGCGAACAACGATTGGAAAATCGCCCATTGGCTGCCGCCGTGAATAAAGGGCGGGATGGCGAACCGAACCAGCTGTCCGCCGTCGGCCCCGGCGCGCGCGTGCTCCCACTCGTCCTCGACGGGACGGCCACTGTGCCAGTCGATGCCTCCGCCGAGCACCCGCCAGATGTCTTCCTGCCGCCAGATCACCCCCTTGGGCTTTCCGGTGGTGCCGCCGGTGTAGAGCATGTACAGGTCGTCGGCCGAGCGCTCCTCGAAATCCCGGTCGGGACGCCCGGCGGCGACCGCCTCCTCGTAGTCGATCACTGCGGGACCAGTCGCCTCATGCCCACTGCCTTCGGTCCCGACCGCCGGCTCGGTTCCGTCGGCAATGACGATCCGCGCGGTGATCGATGTGGGCGACTCGGCCAGCACATTTGTCATGCGGTCGCTGTACCGGTTCTCGTGAATCACCACCGTCATCCCCGAGTCGGTGAAGAGGTGTTCCAGCTCGTGTTCGACGAATCGGTAATTGATATTCGCCATCACGGCCCGTGCCTTGAAGATGGCGAGCATCGCCTCAACGGCTTCGATGGTGTTGCGGCTGTAGAGGCCCACCGCATCGCCCGGACCCACTCCGAGCGCGCGGAGTTGGTGCGCCAGTGCGTTGCTCCGAGCCTCCAGTTCGGCGTAGGTGCGGCTGCGGTCGCCGGACTCGAGTGCAATCCGATCGGGCATGAGGTCGACGGCGTGCTCAAAGAGATCGCCGATTGTGTAGGCCATACTCCAAACTAGAACGTGTTACTGTTCGGCGGCAAGCGTTTCAGCGAGGAGAGTTCCCATGCCGGATACCACTGCCACACCCGCCGCCGAATGTCTCGTCGAGAAGCGCGGCCACGTACTGATCGTCACCATGAACCGGCCCCAGGCCCGCAATGCGCTGTCCAGCGAGATGATGGCGATCATGGCGCAGGCCTGGGATCAGGTCGACGCCGATCCGGACATTCGGGTCGCGATCCTCACCGGCGCGGGCGGCTACTTCTGCGCTGGCGCCGACTTGAAGTCGATGAATCGGTCCGCGCCCGGCGACTCCTTCGCCCGTGGCGGCTGGGATCTGACCCGACTCCCGGCGCTCCTCAAGGGCCGACGCCTGACCAAACCGCTGATCGCCGCGGTCGAAGGCCCGGCCATCGCCGGCGGCACCGAGATCTTGCAGGGCACAGATATTCGTGTCGCAGGCCAGAGCGCGAAATTCGGTGTCTCCGAAGCAAAGTGGGGCTTGTTTCCCTTGGGTGGCAGCGCCGTCCGATTGGTCCGGCAGATTCCGTACACCGTCGCCTGCGACATCTTGCTGACCGGCCGACACATCACCGCGGCCGAGGCCAAGGAGTACGGTCTCATCGGCCACGTAGTGCCCGACGGCGAAGCGTTGACCAAGGCGCTCGAACTCGCCGAGCAGATCGCCGCCAACGGACCGCTCGCCGTGCAGGCGATCCTCAAGACCATCCGCGATTCGGAGGGTCTGCACGAGGAAGAAGCCTTCACCATCGATGCTGCCCTCGGCGGCGCCGTCTTCCAATCCGCCGACGCCAAGATCGGGCCGCGCGCCTTCGCGAACAAAGAGAAGCCGGTCTTCACCGGCGAGTGACCGACCGGGGATCCCCTACGAGCTCACCGAGGGCCGCGATCGTTTCGGTGTCCCGCGCGGTCACCATCAGGGTCGTTACCCCTGCTGCGGACCATTCGCCGAGTTGCTCGCGCACGTGGTCGGCGGTCCCGACCAGCATCGTCTCGCGGACCATCGCGTCGGGCACCGCGGCGATCGCCTCGGCCTTGCGGCCGGACAAGAACAGTCGCGCGACGTCGTCGACCACCTCGCCGTAGCCCATCCGCCGGTACAGATCGGCGTGGAAGTTCTGCCCCGCCGCGCCCATCCCGCCCACATAAAGAGCCGTCGACGGGCGGTACCGATCCAGCGCGCCAGCGGTGTCATCGGTGATCACGCATTGGGTGGTGGCGGCGATCTCGAAGTCGGCCCGGCTCCGCCGCGCACCTGGCCGGGCGAAGCCCTCATCGAGCCATTCGTTGAACTGTCCGGCCATTCGCGGGGAGAAGAAGATCGCGAGCCAACCGTCGGCGATCTCCGCCGTCTGCGCCACGTTCTTGGGCCCCTCGGCGCCCAACCAGATCGGGATATCGGCCCGCAACGGATGGGTGATCGGCTTGAGCGGTTTGCCCAGGCCGGTGCCGCCCGGCAGTGGCAACGGGTAGTGCGGCCCCGCGCTGGTCACCGGCGCCTCCCGTGCCAGCACCTCGCGTACCACCCGCACGTATTCCCGGGTGCGCGCCAGCGGTTTGGCGAACGGCTGGCCGTACCAGCCCTCCACCACCTGCGGCCCGGACACGCCAAGCCCGATGATGTGCCTGCCGCCGGAGAGATGATCGAGCGTGAGGGCGGCCATCGCCAACGACGTCGGGGGCCGCGCGGACAGTTGCGCCACTGCCGTCCCGAGCCGGATCGACGACGTCGCCGCACCCCACCACGCGAGCGGCGTGTACGCATCGCTGCCCCAGGATTCGGCGGTGAACACCGCAGCGAAGCCCGCCGCCTCAGCCGCCCGGATCAGCTCGGGCGCCCCGGCGATCGGATCGGCACCCCAGTAGCCGAGTTGCAAACCCAATTTCATGGCCTCCGCCTTCCCACCCCTTGCCAGCCCATACTAGAACGTGTTCTAGTGAGGGAATGACGGTCAGCGCTGCATTCCCCAGCCCCGCGGTCGAGGTCCCCGTTCCAAACACCGAAATCCTGGAAGCCGACCTCGCCATCTCCTTCGACTACACGCGATCCCTCGGCCCGGTGCTCTCGCCGTTCGCCCTCGCCCTGCGCGAAGGCCGCATCCTCGGCGGCCGCACCAGCGACGGACGCACCCTGGTGCCACCGGTCGAGTTCGATCCGGTCACCGGAAAGCAGACCGAAGAACTCGTCGAGGTGGGGCCGACCGGCACCGTCACGACCTGGTCGTGGCAGGCCAAACCCCTTGCCGGACAACCACTTTCGCAGCCCTTCGCCTGGGCGCTGATCCAACTGCACGGTGCCGACAGCGCACTTCTCCACGTCGTCAAGGCCGACGGGCCCGAGCAGATCGCTACCGGCCAGCGGGTGCACCCGGTCTGGAAGCCGGTGCGTACCGGTCGGATCGACGACATCGCCTACTTCGTTCCCGGCGAGGCCCCCTTCGACGGAGCTCAGGGAACAACCAGCGCGACCGCAGAAACAACCAGCGCGACCCCAGAAACAACCAGCGGGACCCCGGGAACAGACAGCGGGACCCCGGGAACAGACAGCGAGCCCCCGGGAGCCACCAGCGACAACTTCGTCACCATCACCACTCCGGTCGCCCTGACCATCGCGCATGCCGCAACCGAAGAGGAGTCCTGGTATCTCGAGGGCCTGCGCAACGGGAAGCTCCTCGGCGGCCGCGTGGCGACCGGCGAGGTGTATTTCCCTCCCCGCCAGGCCAGCCCGGCGGACGGCTCGCGCACTGTGGCACGCGTGGAGCTCGCGGACACCGGCACCGTCACCACGTTCTGCATCGTCAACGTTCCGTTCTTGGGTCAGCAGATCAAGCCGCCGTATGTCGCCGCCTACGTCCTGCTCGACGGCGCCGATATCCCGTTCTTGCACCTGATCCTCGACTGCCCCGCCGAAGACGTCCGCATGGGTATGCGGGTCAAGGCGGTCTGGCGTCCCAAGGATGAGTGGGAGCACACGCTCCGCAACATCAGCCATTTCGCGGCGAGCGGCGAACCGGACGCACTGTTCGACGCCTACCGAGACCACCTGTAGAGGAGGGCCGCACCAGATGAGCCAGTCAGAGTTGCCGCGCATCGCGATCGTGGGCTTCGCCCACAGCCGCAACGTCGCCGCCACCACCGGCACCACCAACGGGGTCGAGATGCTGATCCCCTGCTTCAGCCGGCTGTACAGCCAGCTCGGCATCACCCGGTCCGACATCGACTTCTGGTGCAGCGGATCGTCGGATTACCTGGCAGGCCGGGCGTTTTCGTTCATCTCGGCGATCGACGCGATCGGCGCGGTACCCCCGATCAACGAGTCCCACGTCGAGATGGACGGCGCGTGGGCACTGTACGAGGCATGGATCAAGATCCTCACCGGTGAGGTCGACGTCGCGCTCGCTTACGGCTTCGGCAAAGCCTCGGCGGGTAACGCCGACGCGACGCTCGCGCTGCAGACCGATCCGTACACCGTCGCACCGCTGCTGCCCGACGCTCGGGCCCTCGCCGGTCTGCAGGCACGCGCCGGGCTGGACTCGGGCGCCTGGACCGAACGGGACATGGCGGCGGTCGCCGCCCGCACCACCGGCGACGACGTCGACGCGCTCCTCGCGTCCGGCTATGTGGCCGACCCGTTGCGCGCGCACGACATCGCACCCTATGCCGACGCTGCCGCAGCGGTGGTGCTCGCTACCGAGGAGCGGGCGCGGGAACTGACTGCCAATCCGGCCTTCATCACCGGTTGGGACCATCGGATCGACACGCCGAACTTCGGTGCCCGCGACCTCACCGACTCTCCGTCGACGAGGCTGGCTGGTGACGCCGCATTCGCCGGGCGAAGTCGCGCGGTGGACGTCGCCGAGTTGCACGCGCCCTACACACATCAGGAACTGATTCTGCGCGGAGCACTGGATCTGCCCGATTCCACGGTGATCAATCCGTCGGGCGGCGCCTTGGTTGGCAACGCGCTCTTCTCCGGCGGACTTCAGCGGATCGGTTACGCCGCGCACGCAATCTTGAGTGGCCGGGCGAACACCGCGCTCGCCCACGCCACGGCCGGACCGTTGTTGCAACAGAACATGGTCGTAACCCTCGAGGGAGGCGAAAACTGATGGCGCGCAACAGATCTGCGGTCCTCGGCACCGGACAGACCAAGTACGTGGCCAAGCGTCACGATGTCACGATGGCGGGCATGGTCCGTGAGGCGATCGACCGGGCGCTGGCCGACGCCCAGGTCACCATGGACGAGATCGACGCCATCGTCATCGGCAAGGCGCCGGACTTGTTCGAGGGGGTGATGATGCCCGAGCTCGCGATGGCCGAAGCGATCGGCGCGGTGGGCAAACAACTCCTCCGCGTGCACACTGCCGGTTCGGTCGGCGGCTCTACCGCCATTGTCGGCTCGTCGCTGGTGTCTTCTGGAGTGCACCGGCGAGTGCTGGCCGTTGCCTGGGAGAAGCAGTCCGAGTCCAACGCGATGTGGGCGCTCTCCATCCCGGTGCCGTTCACCATGCCGGTCGGCGCGGGTGCTGGCGGCTACTTCGCCCCGCACGTGCGCGCGTACATCAACAACTCAGGCGCGCCCGCGCACATCGGTGCGATGGTGGCGGCCAAGGACCGCCGGAACGGCGCGCGCAATCCGCTCGCCCACCTGCACCAACCCGACCTGACCGTGGAGAAGGTGATGAGCAGCCAGATGCTGTGGGATCCGATCCGGTACGACGAGACGTGCCCGTCGTCGGACGGCGCCTGCGCCGTGGTGATCGGCGATGAGCGGGCCGCCGACGATGCCGTCGCCGACGGACGCCCGGTCGCCTGGATCCACGCCACTGCCATGCGCACCGAACCGCTGGCCTACAGCCACCGCAATGTGGTGAGTCCGCAGGCCGGCCGCGATGCCGCGGCCGCGCTGTGGAAGGCCGCGGGGATCACCAACCCGTTGGAGGAGGTCGACGCCGCCGAGATCTACGTTCCGTTCTCGTGGTTCGAGCCGATGTGGCTCGAGAATCTCGGCTTTATGCCGGAGAACACCGGCTGGCAGCTCACCGAAGCGGGCGAGACCGAGATCGGCGGCAAGCTGCCGGTCAACGCCTCCGGCGGCGTCCTCAGTTCCAATCCCATCGGCGCGTCCGGGATGATCCGCTGCGCCGAGGCGGCCATCCAGGTGATGGGCAAGGCTGGCGATCATCAGGTGGAGGGTGCCCGCAAGGCCCTCGGCCACGCGTACGGCGGCGGCTCACAGTACTTCAGTATGTGGCTGGTCGGAGCGGACCGCCCGTAACAGTTTCAATTACAGCCGGGGAGCTCCCGACCACCAAATGTCACCGTCGGAGCGGACCGCCCGTAACAGTGTCAATTACAGCCGGGGAGCTCCCGACCACAGGCTTAGTTACCAGAGCCAGGATTTCTGCGGCAGCACCTGGAATCCGTGCGTCGCCGCTGCGGTCTCACATTGGACGCCGCCGCCGACGACCGGAGTGCAGACAAAGGCGCCGTTGCGCAGGGACCGTGCGACAGGCAGTTTCTTCCCTCTCCCCTGTACCCCCAGCCGCGCCGGGCCGTCGTCGAGGAACGTCGCCGTACCGTCGGCGCGCACCTGCACCCCGTTTTTGCCTGCCGCAGGCAACTCGCCGACGCAGCCAGCGACGGTGGCCGTCATCACGCACTGCAGCTTCTCCGCTGTGAACTGGAATTCGGTGTTGCTCCCGGCACGCAGATAGCCCTCGCCGCTCATTATTGCGCCGGGCCGCACCCGCTCGGCCGGGGCGGACCCCGCGGGGCCGACCCGCTTCGTCCGGGGCACCGGACTCTGCACCATCGCCGAACTCGTCGCTGTGGTCGCTGTGGTCGCTGTGGTCGAGACCACCGAAGAATCCGTACCTGCGGGACTCACCCGGGCAGCGATGACCGTGTCCTGCCTCCCCTCCGAATTCCCGCCGCCGCACGCCACCAGCAGCACTGCGCCACCGATCGCTACGCCCATGGTCAAGGCCGAACGTCTCATTCTCAGGAGGGTAGCGCCGCGCCGTCAGCCACCACGTCTGCCGCTCCGGCCGCGCCTCGAATCGAAGTTTTGGGCACCACACGTTCCATGCGGACCGCAGTCCGCTTATGCTGGGGGCACCCCCACCCGGAATCTAGGAGCAAGCATGTCAATCGTCGCCACAACCACCGCGAGAATCATCCTGGGCATCATCTTCATCGCCCACGGCTGGCAGAAGTTCTTCACCAACGGCATCGGCGCTACTGCCGACGGATTCAAGCAGATGGGAGTACCCGCCCCGACTCTCTCAGCCTGGTTCTCCGCCCTCGTCGAGCTCGTCGGTGGCGCCGCACTGGTCATCGGCCTCGCGGTACCGGTCTTCGCCGTCCTGCTGATCCTCAACATGCTCGGCGCCCTGTTCATGGTGCACCTGGAGAACGGGTTCTTCGCCGCGAGCGGCGGCTACGAGCTGGTCCTTGCCCTGATCGCCGGCCTGATCGCCGTCGGTTTCACCAACCAGGGAGCGGCGTCGGTCGACGGCAATATCCTCCGCGCCCGGCAGCAGCGCACGGTCAGCGCCTAGCCGAGCGGCCTTACCGCCCCTCATTCGGGGCACTGAGCACTCTGGCCTCGTTTTCGCCCCCTCGATCGAGGGGGCGAAAGCGAGACCAGTGGCGTTTGCCGAAGCGAACCGGTCTAGGCCGGACGCAAGGAGTTCATCGTCGCCTCCACTTCCCAGAAGGCGCGCAGCGCGGCGAGCTTGCCGTCACCGTCCGCCTTGTAGGTGAAGACACCGTCGGACTCGGTGATGTGCCCACCGATGTGGGTCACGATCTTGCCGATGTAGGCCACCTCGTCACCGCAGATGATCTCCTTATCAAAGATAAAGTCGATCTTCTCCGTGGTGCCAACGGTCTTGTCCCAGAACTCGGACAGTTGCTGCGCGCCGCGGTGACCGACACCGGCCTCGTCGAACATCGACGGTCCGACCGGATCCTCGACGGTCCCGTCAGCCGCGAAGTTCGCGAGCCACGCAGCCTTATTACGCAGCGCCACGGCCTCCCGCGACCGCCGGCCCGCCAGTACCGCCGGGTGATTTTCCCGATCGATATTCAGGTAGGCCGGCGCGTCTTTACTTGGTGCCATAGTCGACCTGAAGCTCCTTGATGCCGTTGATCCACCCGTGGCGGAGACGACGCGGCTGCGCCAGCTTGGTGATGTCCGGGACCAGGTCGGCCAGCGCATTGAACATCAGGTTGATCTCCATCCGGGCCAGGTTGGCACCGATGCAGAAGTGGGTGCCGTTGCCGCCGAAGCCGACGTGCGGATTCGGGTCACGCAGGATATTGAAGGTGAACGGGTCATCAAAGATGTCCTCGTCGTAGTTGGCCGAGCCGTAGAACATACCGACGCGGTCACCCTTCTTGATCTGCTGACCGCCAAGCTCGATGTCTTCCTTCGCGGTGCGTTGGAAGGAGTTGACCGGCGTGGCCCAGCGAACGATCTCGTCGACCGCGGTGGCCGGACGCTCTTTCTTGAACAACTCCCACTGATCGGGGTTGTCCAGGAAGGCGTTCATTCCGTGGCTGATCGCATTGCGGGTGGTCTCGTTACCGGCCACCACGAGCAGGATAAAGAAGAAGCCGAACTCGGCTTCGTCGAGCGAGTGTCCGTCGATGTCGGCGTTCACCAGCTGGGTGACGATGTCGTCAGCCGGGCATTTCCGACGCTCTTCGGCCATGTTGTAGCCGTAGCCCAGGATCTGCGCGTTGGCTTCCTTCGGATCCATCGGGTAGTCCGGATCGTCCGCGTTCATCATCGAGTTGGACCACTCGAAGATCTTCATCCGGTCTTCCTGCGGGACACCCAACAGATCGGCGATCGCCATCAGCGGCAGATCAACAGCCACCTGGTGCACGAAGTCACCCGAGCCAGCCTCGGCCGCCTCGGCGACGATCTTGCGCGCGACCCCGTCGAGCTTCTCCTCGAGCGCGTGCACTGCCTTCGGCGTGAACAGGCGCGAGACGATCTTGCGCATCCGGGTGTGGGTCGGCGGATCCTGATTGATCAGCAGCGTCTTGGTGATCTCGATCTCGGCGGCACCCATGTCGTCCTCGAAACGCATGATGACGCCGTTTTCGTTCGCGGACCACTCTTCGTTGCTCTTCGAGATCGCGCGGATGTCCTCCAGCTTGGAGACCACCCAGTATCCACCGTCGTCAAAGCCGCCGCCCTTACCGGGCTGCTGCGCATTCCACCACACGGGGGCGGTCTTGCGCAGTTCGGCGAACTCCTTGACCGGAATACCCTGTTCGAGCAGATCCGGGTTAGTGAAGTCCCAGTCTTCCTGCTCCATGAACGGGCACTTGCCCGTCGAACCGGACGTTGCGGCATTCTGCATCATTTGCGTCACGCCTCCACCTCTACTTCGCGATTTCGTCGGCCCCCGGGGAATGAGAACCGGTTACAGTTTTCCTGTAGCTCACTGTGCCATAGACCACAGCGCCAAACAAGAACATGTTCTACTTTTATGGAAGTATTCAGATTCCACTCCCCCACGGAAGGACTCAGACATGGGTGATCCGGTCATCGTCGAAGCAGTGCGCACTCCCATCGGCAAGCGCAACGGCTGGCTCTCCGGCCTGCACGCCGCCGAGATCCTCGGAGCCGCACAAGCCGGCGTAATCGCCCGATCCGGTCTGGACCCCGCGCTGGTGGAGCAGGTGATCGGCGGCTGCGTGATGCAGGTCGGCGAACAGAGCAACAACGTCACCCGAACCGCCTGGCTGCACGCGGGCCTGCCCTGGCAGACCGGCGCCACCACCGTCGACTGCCAGTGCGGTTCGGCGCAGCAGGCCAACCATCTGGTGGCTGGTCTGATCGCCACCGGCGCCATCGATGTCGGCGTCGCCTGCGGCGTCGAGTGCATGTCGCATGTGCCGCTGGGCGCCAACGTCGGCACCGAAGCCGGACCGCGTCGCCCGGAGTCGTGGGACATCGATATGCCCAACCAGTTCGACGCCGCCGAGCGGATCGCGCAACGTCGCGGGATCACCCGCGCCGACGTCGACGCCCTAGGGCTGCGCTCCCAGCAGAACGCCAAGCGCGCCTGGGATGAAGGTCGGTTCGACCGCGAGGTCCTCACCGTCACCGCCCCGGAACGCACCCGCGAGGGTGAACTGACCGGCCAGACCCTGACCGTCACCCGCGACCAGGGCCTGCGGGAGACCACGGCCGAGTCACTCGCCGGCCTCAAGCCAGTGATCGCGGGTGGGATTCACACTGCAGGCAACTCCTCGCAGATCTCCGACGGCGCCGCCGCAGTCCTGATCATGGATTCCGACCGCGCCCGCGAACTCGGCCTGACCCCCCGCGCCCGATTCAAGGCGCAGGCACTGGTCGGCGCCGAACCGTACTACCATCTCGACGGCCCCGTGCAGGCCACCGAACGGGTACTGGCCCGCAGCGGGATGAGCATGTCCGACATCGATCTGGTGGAGATCAACGAGGCGTTCGCCTCGGTCGTGCTCTCCTGGGCGCGGGTGCACAACCCGGATATGGACAAGGTGAACGTCAACGGCGGCGCCATCGCCCTGGGCCACCCGGTTGGCAGCACCGGCTCCCGGCTGATCACCACCGCCCTGCACGAGCTCGAGCGCAGCGATAAGCAGACCGCGCTGGTCACCATGTGCGCCGGCGGCGCGCTGGCTACCGCGACCATCCTCGAACGCATCTGAGCGATGGACCCGGCCGCCCGCCCGGCGCAACTGGACTCGCCAGCGGTTGCCGCGCTCATCAAGGTGGGCTCTCGCCTCAACATGCGTCTCTACCGGATCACCGGCGGCCGCCTGGGCAATCGGTGGCGGGTCGGTGCCGCACTGCGCAAGCCCGTCGAGATCTGCCTGCTGACCACGACGGGCCGCAAATCGGGTGAGCCGCGCACCGCGCCGCTGCTCTATCTGGCCGACCCCGGCCCCGAGCTGGGGTCAGCGGCCATCGTGCTGGTCGCCTCGCAGGGCGGTCTCCCGAAAAACCCCGCGTGGTATCTGAATCTGGTCGCCGACCCGACCGTGCACCTCCAGATTGGCCGAGAAACTCGGGCCTACCGCGCGCGGACCGCCACCCCGGACGAGCGCGACATTCTGTGGCCGAAGCTGGTGGCGCTCTATGCGGACTTCGACACCTACGCCGAGTGGACCGACCGGGAGATCCCCGTGGTGATCTGCGAGCCCGCCTAACCCGCCAACCTACGGCCAGCGCACCGCCAGCACATCGCCGGTCTCCGAAGCTGCCAGCAGGTTTCCGTCAGCGTCACCAAGCACCGCGGTGACCGGGGGGCCGACCTGGATCACGCAGCGGCCGGGCCGACCGGGCGTGGCCACAATGATCTGACCGGTCGTCGTCGCTGCCGCCAACGCACCGTTGGAGAGGAGTGTCAGATCGTCGACGAAACCCGGCAACGGCGCGGTCAGGTCGAGGGCCGGCGTGGTCGCCTCCGGATGGCGCAGCGGAACGCGCAGCACTCGGCCCGACAGGCTGCTGGTCATCGTCACGTACACCGCATCGCCGCGCAGCACGATGCCGTTCATGCCGGTGCCGTTGACCGTGACTGAGGGCGCCAGGTTGCGCGGCGCCCGGGCCGTCCAGGCCTGATCGATCGTGCGATTGGGCCGGATTCGGACCACACCGAGCTTCGAATCCGCCACGTACATCGCGCCGTCCTCGGCGATCGCCAGCCCGTTCGGCATACCGAGCCCGCGCACCACGGTGCGCACCACCGGCCGCGGACGCCGCGGATCGAAGGACACGATGGTGCCTACGTTTGGCGTGCCCGGAATCATGTTGAGCGGCGTCGCACCGGAGGTCACATAGAGGCGGCCGTCGGGCCCCGACCGAACTGCGCCGGGCGCGGACACCGACACGGTGGTGCGCAGCCGTCCGGTCGCGTCGTACCGCTGCACCGTATTGGCCAGGGTGCGCGACACCCAGAGGTCACCGGCTGAGTCACGGGTCAGGCTCTCGGCCCACGAGGCGACCGGCACCGGAGCGGGCACTGCGACGGACACCTGCGGGGGCGCACAGTTGGCCGGCACGGCACCGGCCGGTGCCGTCGATACCAGCGACTGCGGCGCCAACAGGGCCGCTGACACGGTCAGGGCGCCAACTGCCGACCGAGAGATCCATCGAGAAACCATGCGCTGCAACTCCTTCGCGGCCGCCGGAACGCGACCTATCGACGATGAGAGTAGCGGACCGAGCAGGCGTAGCCTCGAGTCATGAGCGGATCCGCACTGGGTGATCTCGCCGACCGCAGTGACGTCGTCGAATTGCTCGGCGATTTCTACAACCGGGCGTTTCACGACGAACTACTGCAACCGGTCTTCGTCGACGCCGCACAGATGGACTTAGCCGCCCACCTGCCGGCAATCACCGACTTCTGGTGCAAAGCCGTGTTGAAAGAAGGCGAGTACCGGCGCAACGTCTTCGAGCCGCACCGCGAACTCCATGAGCTCATCGCACTGGAACCCAGGTTGTTTGAACGCTGGCTTGCCCTGTGGCACAACACTATTGACGATCGTCACGCGGGCTCGCACGCCGACTTGGCCAAACTCCAAGGCGCCCGCATCGCGTTGTCGATGTGCCGGATGCTCACCGGCGAGCGCGTCGAGTCCATCGCCGCCTGGCTCGCCGCCCACAGCCCACCCAGCCGGTGCCGGTCGGTCGACGCTAGGCGCCTTCCGCGCGATCCTTGAGGCGGCCAAGAGTCTGCCGGATGTGGTCGGCGTTGGCACCAGCCCGATCCTTGACGCCGGTCGCCAGCGCGGCGATCGGTTTGAACCAGCCCGGGCGCAAATCCATGGTGGTTTCGGTGACCAGGCAGCCGCCCTCGATCGGCGCGATGTCGTAGCGCCACCGGGCGACCGGAATCACCAGGCTCTTGACCTCGAACTCGAAGGTGGTGCCCGGCCGAGCGTCGGTGACCGTACAGGTGGTGCTCCAGGCGTGCTTGCCGTTCTCGTTGCGGCCGGTGAACTGTGCCCCCGCCGTCGGAGTGTGCCCTTTGGTCCACTTGTGCGACGTGGTCTCGGCGGCTAGTTCGCCCAGCACATCGAGGTTTGTGATCAACGCGTACACGGCGAGCGGGTCGGCGGCGATCTCGATGTCGGCGGAGATGGACTCTGCAGGCTTGGTCATGCCTCCACTCTTCCAGCCATCGCCGGACATTTCACCCCCACTCAACGGCCTGCGCGCATGCCCGCCCCTTTTCCGTTCCGGCCAGCACTGCTGGTTCCGGCCGTTGCTTGCGCAATAGGGCGGACCGAAAGCCATGGGCCGGAAGCCTACGAGGTGCGCTAACTACCCGAACTGGGCGCGCAGGGCCTTCTTGTCCGGCTTACCGAGCCCGGTGAGGGGGAGGGCGTCGGTGAAGATCACCGTCTTGGGTGACTGCACGGCCCCCTTGGCGTCTTTGACCGCCTCTTGGATCTCCGCGGCGATCGCGGCCTTCGCCCGGTCCGAGGAGTCGGCGTCGCCGCGCAGCACGACGATGGCGGTCACGGCCTCACCCCACTTCTCGTCGGGCACCCCGATCACGCCCACCTGGGCGATCGACACATGCTGCGCCACCACGTCTTCCACCTCTCGAGGGAAGACGTTGAAGCCGCCGGTGACGATCATGTCTTTGGTTCGGTCGACGATGAACCAGAAGCCGTCGGCGTCCTCGCGCGCCACATCACCGGTGTGCAGCCAGCCGCCGCGGAAGGCTTCGGCGGTCTGCTCCGGCAGACCGAGGTAGCCGCCAGCCAGCAGCGGCCCAGACACACAGATCTCGCCCGGCTCCCCGACCGCGACCGGCTTGTCGTCGGCGTCCAGCAGCGCGGTGCGCAAGAACGCCGACGGCCGCCCGCAACTGCCGAGCCGCTCGGGCGTGTGCTCGTCCTTGCGCAGATAGCTGATCACCATCGGCGCCTCGGATTGGCCGTAGTACTGGGCAAAGATCGGACCGAAGCGCTCGATGGCCTCGGCTAGTCGCACCGGATTGATCGCCGAAGCGCCGTAGTAGACGGTTTCCAGTGAACTCAGATCACGGGTACGACTATCCGGATGGTCCATCAGCGCGTACAGCATGGACGGCACCAGCATGGTCGCGGTGATCCGCTCGCGTTCGATGGTCTCGAGCACCTGCGCCGGGTCGAACTTACTGAGCACCACCATCAAACCGCCCTTCATCAGGGTGGGGACGAAGAACGCCGCACCCGCGTGCGAGAGCGGCGTGCACATGAGGAAACGCGGCCGGTCCGGCCACTCCCATTCGGCCAATTGGATCGACGTCATCGTCGCCATCGCCTGCGCCGTGCCGATCACGCCCTTCGGCTTACCGGTGGTGCCGCCGGTATAGGTCACCGACACCACATGCTCGGGCGGGAGCAGTTTCGCAGTCAACGGCACTGCGGGGTAGCGGGCGGCCGCCGCGACGATGTCGACGCCAACGTCGCTCAGTTCGGCCGGCACCGGCCCCAGGGTCAGGATCTGCCTCAGCCCGGGCACCTTTGCCAGCAGTCCGACGGCGCGCTCGACGAACATCGGCACCGGATCGATCACCAGCGTCGCGACCCCGGCGTCGCTGAGCACGTAGGCGTGGTCGTCGAGGGAGCCCAGTGGGTGCAGCGCCGTCCGCCGCCACCCTTGTGTCTGCCCGGCGCCGATCACCAGGAGCACCTCCGGCCGGTTCAGTGCGAGCAGCCCGACCGCCGATCCGGTCCCCGCGCCAGCGGCCTCAAAGGCCTGCGCATAGCGACTGATCTCGTCGGCCATCTGTCGTCCGGTCAGGGTGATGTCGCCGAGATGGAGCACCGGCACATCGGCGTGCCTGGCCAGGGCCGTGGCCATCAAGTCGCCCAGATGCACGCCCGTCCGCAGATACTCGTCAGTAGACTCACCAGTCACATTTTCCGCCATGCTCACACACTAGAACGTGTTTCAGTTTCTTGGAAGATTCGCAGGTAAAAACCTCGTGACACGACTGCCGCTGCTGACATTTCCGGCCTACTATCGATGTCATGACCGATGTTGATAAGGCCACTGCGCGCCGCGAAATGACCGAAGCCCTCCTCACCGCCCTGGAACGACGCCACGAGCTCCTCGACGCCGTCGTCGACGCAGAAGATCGGGCCGCCGCTGTCTCGGCCATCGCCGAACTGCTCAGCGCCTCGCCGATCGCCGTCGACTCCGTGATGAATATGTCCTTCCATCAGCTGACGAAAGAAGCCCGCCGGAAGAACCAGTCCGAGCTCGACGATCTGAACGCCGGGCTCACGTTCACCTCCGCCGAGCGCCCGGCCGCCGCCGCCGACACCGTCGGGCTGCGTCCATTCTCGGCCGCCGCCGATGCCGACATCCTGACCGAACGGACCGAAGAGCTGAATGTTGCACTCGACGGCTCCGGCGCCCCGGCCGGCGAGTTGTCCGTCGAGATCGCCGAGGGTGTCAAGCGCGTCGACGATGAGGACGCCGTCTGGCTCGTTGCCATCGAGGGCGATACCAAGATCGGCCTGGTGCTCGGTGAGCTGACCGGTGCCGGCGAGGTGGACGTCCGCATCTGGATCCGCCCGGCCAAGCGCAAGCAGGGCTACGGCACCGCCGCGCTGCGCGCCTCTCGCTCGGAGATGGCGATCGCCTTCCCGGGCGTGCCGATGGTGGTTCGCGCCCCCAGCTCCTAGTAACCG
>NZ_JBAQWU010000230.1:0-8738 GCF_049299075.1 Gordonia sp. (in: high G+C Gram-positive bacteria) | reverse complement strand
CAGCGGCACCGCCGCCACCCGCGGACCAAGTCGGCGAGCAGCCGCAGCACCGACCGCCGTCACCGGATCACCGCCGCGCCGCCGCGCCGATAGGACCCGCGTTGGTGCCGGGATGAGCACCAGCCGATCACGCGTCCGGGGACCCCCGAACGCCCGCGCCTCCCCGAACGCGTCGGCGTCCGCCAGCCGCACCAGGCCGCGCGTCAGGACATCGCCGAGAATTGGAATCAGATCGGTGCGACGGTGCTCTTTGAGTGCGATGACGGCGCTACGCAGCGTCCCGCGGTAGCGACCCAACGCCCACACGTCGGTACCCACGTCTGCCCGTGGGCGGACCGGAATGGGGTCGTCGATCACCCGCTGCGCACAACGCGCGCACCATGGCTCTCCGGGCCGACTGCAGCCACCGCATTCGGTGGGCAGCGCGAGGTCCAGCCCGGCCGTCAGTACGCGGCGCACTCCCGCGGGTCGCGACACCATGGCGACCATTGTCATCGTCGATCGTGGCGATTGTCGAGCGTGCCATCCCCAGGGGTCGCGGGCCGACCGACGTTATCCCCAGGCGGGGGGCGGCCTCAGCTGGTCTGGGTCACCGGGATCGCGCCCTCGGGGACCTGACCGACCGGAAGCCAGTACTGGTCGGCCGAGCCCGGCGCGGTACCCAGTTCCAGGACACCGCGGACATCGCCGGCGTAGACCGTGCCGCGGGTCGCCGCGACGGTCCGCACCGGCGGCTTGAGGTTCCCCGAGACCAGGGCGACGCCCGGCAGTCCGGAAACCGGCACCCGCCAGACCGGGGTGTCCTCGCCCTCGCGCGCCGCATAGACCGCACCGGTGTCACCCCAGGCGATCGAGATGACGGGCGTGCTGAGCGAGTAGGTAGCGACACGCACGCCGATCAACGCGGGCACGCCGCGGTCGTTGGTGCCCAATGCGCCGAGCAGCAGTGTGCCGTCGACCACCAACGCCACGCGCACACCGTCCGGGGAGACTTTGAACGAGGTGATCGTCCCCGGCGAAATCCCGGTCACCCGGCTCGTATCTAGGGGCACCACTCGGGTCGCGCCGTCCGCATCGACGGTCCACACGGTGGGCCTGCCGTCGATGATCGCGTAACCGGTGTCGGCGGCAGCACCGAAGCTCGGGGTGCCGATGGTGGCCCCGGCCGCGACCTCCGACACCGCGCCGCCGTACGGACCCTGCAGCAGCACCTGCCTGCCGTCCCGCACGGCGACCGCGGCCACCCGTTCCTGCCGCACCGCGATCGCCGCGGCCACCAGATCGGTGGCCGCTCCCAAGGGACCACCGACCGGCGACAAACCTGTCCCGCTCACCCGGTACAGCCCGCCGCGGACCACATGCAGCCCGGCGATACCGGTGTCCGGGTCCGGATCGAAAGCCATCACGTCGGCGGTACGCCAGCCGTCCGAACGTTCGGCGATCAGCGGGCTGCCCTCGGCGTTGATCAGATAGGTGCCGCTGATGCCCGCATCATTGAGCGACCAGATGAGCTGCGCGGCGAGCGCGGTGCGTTTGCGGGTGTCAACGTCGATCTGTCCGCCCAGGTTGATCGAGATGCGGCCGCTGTCGACCACCACCGGACCGCGGAGCACCACATCCTTCCCGGCCGCCGATTCCACGGCGCCGCTGAGATCGGGCGCCGGTCCGGCCAGCACCTGGTTCACCACCACCGTCGGATCGATGGAGACGCCGAACAACCACCGCGGATCACCGACGAGTCGGGTCGCGGTGCGGTCTGGAAAGTAGAGGTTCGCCAGGCGATATGACGCGTCGAACTGCACGGTATCGGTGACAGTCCCGGCCGGGATAGCGCCGTCAACCCGCCACACCTCATTGGATTTGCTGAGCGTCATCGGGATGACCTCCTCGCCAGCGGTCGGCGTCAGTTGACCGATGGCCGACAGGCTGCCCACGCGCTGTCCGATCACCCGCAGCCGCACCGCGCTCTCGTTGCGCTCGTCGATCACCACCCGCAGATCGGTCAGCAACGTCATCGGGCCCTGGTCGTCCCAGCGTTCGGCGGCACCGGCGGTAAGGAACTTGCGGGCGGCCCGATGGCTCGAGTTCGGATCGCTCATCGCCTTGACGAGATTGCGAACCAGGGTCTCCGGGTCGTCGTTGCGACCCGGCGTCGGCACCAGGTTGGCTGGCCGTGACCGATTGAAGCCCTGCACCGGTTGCGGCGGTGACGACGTCGGAATGGCCACGCACCCGGTACTCACCATCAGCACGGTGATCAGCAGCGCCAGCGGCCCGAGCGCCGAGCGAATTCGGGGTACCGCCCACATCAGATCGTGCTCCCGTCCGGATTCAGCGGCAGCGGACTGCCGAGCAATTTGTGTCCGCGCACCAGCGGCAGGGTGAGTCGGAAGCACGAGCCGACGCCCGGCTCGCCCACAGCTTCCAGTCGACCTTGGTGCAGGCGAGCATCTTCAATGCTGATCGCCAGCCCCAGTCCGGTGCCGCCCGATCGCCGTACCCGGGACGGGTCGGACCGCCAGAATCGGTTGAAGACCAACTTCTCTTCACCTGGCTTCAGTCCGATGCCCTGATCGCGGACGGTGATGGCGACGGCGTCGCCATCCGAACGCATCGTGAGCGTGATCGGCCGCTGCTCACCGTGGTCGACGGCGTTGGCCAACAGGTTACGCAGCACCCGCTCGATGCGGCGCGGATCGATCTCGGCGAAGACCGGGTCCGCGGGCAGGTCAACCACCAGATCGGTGCCGGAATCGGCGGCGAGCGGTTCGACAGTGGCCAAGGCCGCCTCAATGGGGATTGCCATGTCCATCCGTTCGGCGGCCAGATCGGCCTGTCCAGCGTCGTGCCGGGAGATCTCCAGCAGTTCGGTCAACAGGGTCTCAAAGCGGTCGAGTTCCTTGTTCATCAGTTCCACGCTGCGGCGCTGCAGCGGGTCGAACTCGTCGCGGCTCTCGTACAGCAGATCCGAGGCCATCCGGACCGTGGTGAGCGGCGTGCGCAGCTCATGCGAGACATCGGAGGTGAACTGGCGCTGTAGACCACCGAACTCTTCGAGCTGGGTGATCTGTTTGGACAGGCTCTCGGCCATATCGTTGAACAAGACAGCGAGCCGGGCGAACTCGTCGTCGCCGCGCACCGGCATCCGTTCACTGAGGCGGCCGTCGGCGAAGCGCACCGCAATCTGCGACGCAGATCGCAGCGGCGCCACCACCTGCCGCACCACCAGCCAGGCGATCGCAGCCAGCAAAAAGAGCAGTACCAGCCCGCCGACCAGGAGCGTGCTGCGCACCAGCGCGATGGTGTTCTGCTCGCTACCCATCGGGAACACGATGTAGAGCTCTAGGTCCGGAATCGCCGTCTCCACCGGGGTGCCGACCACCAGCGCCGGCACGGTCCCGTCGCCGCGCTGCACCGTCGTGTACTGGTAGGCCACCTGGCCGCGCGAGACCATACCCTGCAGCTGCGACGTCACTTCAGACACCGCGCCGACACCGGCGACCGGCGGCTGCCCCGCACGGCCGGGAACCAGGAGCACTGTGTCGAAGGCGCCGCCGCCGACGCTCGGTCCACCATCGACATCTTGGTCAGTCAGCAACGCGCGTGCCCTCGACAGTCTCGTCTGCGTGGACGCACTAGCTTCCGTGCTGGTCAGTACCCGTTCGACGAGGTTGCGGGAACGCTCAAGCTGACTGAACGCCTGCGCCTGCTTCTCGTCGATCAGCCGTCCGGCGATCTGACTGATCAGCAGAAACCCGACGATCAGCAGCACGACAAACGAGAGCACCAGGGTGGAGACCACGACGCGCAGCTGGAGGGAGCGAAGCCACAGCAAACCGAACCCATGACCCACGCCAGCAGCTGCCCGCTGAACGGTGGCGATGGAACGGTTGATTCTCCGTCGATTGATCACGATGACCGGCCGATTGCCGAAGTTCGAGTGTTGATGGCGCCAGTTTACGGCGGACCGGCTTTATAGCCGACGCCGCGCACCGTCAAGACGATCTCGGGATTCTCCGGATCAATCTCCACCTTGGCGCGTAGCCGCTGAACGTGCACGTTCACCAGCCGGGTGTCCGCCGGATGCCGGTAGCCCCACACCTGCTCGAGCAGCACGTCCCGGGTGAACACCTGGCGCGGCTTACGGGCCAGCGCCACCAACAGGTCGAACTCCAGCGGGGTTAGTGAGATCGGAATGCCGTCACGGGTCACCTTGTGCGCGGGCACGTCGATCTGGACGGGGCCGATCGCGAGCAACTCGGCCGGCTCATCGTCGGTGCGGCGTAGTCGGGCCCGGATACGCGCCACCAGTTCCTTGGGTTTGAACGGCTTCACCATGTAGTCGTCGGCGCCGGACTCCAATCCGAGAACGACGTCCACGGTGTCCGACTTGGCCGTCAACATCACGATCGGCACGCCGAACTCGGCACGGACCGCGCGGCAGACGTCGATGCCGTTCATCCCGGGCAGCATCAGATCCAGGAGCACCAAATCCGGTCGCAACTCGCGCACCGCAGGCAGTGCCTGGCTACCGTCACCCACGACGAAGGGCTCGAAGCCTTCGTTGCGCAGCGCGATGGTGAGCATCTCGGCAAGTGACGGGTCATCGTCGACGACCAGAATCCGGGGCTTCATACCGACCATCGTGGCACCTGACCGGCCCCAGAGCCCGGATCGACGCGCCGACACTCCGGGCGGTCGACGCGGCCGCCACCGCGGCCGACGGTCGACCCGAGTCCATGCAGCGGCCTCAGTCCGCGGCCACCGCCGGCAACGAGGACTCGGTCGCCGTCGGACGTTTCACCGCGGCATAGGAGACCAGCGCCTCCAAGCCTCGGTCGATGTGCGCCAGTTCGGTGGTCAACTTCTTGGCTTCGGCTTCCCGGGTCGCCGAGTCCGTGCGGACCTGGTCTTTAGCGAGCTCATGTAGTCGCTTGGCCTCGCGCAGGGACTCCTCCAATTGCTCACGGTAGGCCAGCCGCAGCTCCGGCTCGAACTCGTTGTACACCTCGCGAATCACCACGGTCAGGTCTTCTTGCGCCTGCTTGATGTTCTCGTTCAGCCAGTTGATCAGGTTCGCCTGACCGGTCTTCTTCGCGTGCGGACCCAGGAGTAGAGCCGCCCACGCCGGGATCGTCACCACCCCGACCAGACCGATCGCCAAACCGCCGGTCAACCCGAGCATCGCGATGACCATCGTGGTGAGCGGACCACCGGTGGAAGCCATCGCCATCATGCGGGGATCGACGTAGTTCTTCCACCGCGCATACTCGCGTTGCGGCCGCAGATCCAGACCCGCCAGCTGACCCACCGCATCGCCGGCGGCGACCGGCTGCAGCGTCGCATCGCCGAGCCATTCGACGGTGAACTCGGTCAACTCCTCCTGGAGATGGGCGGCCAACCGGTCGATCAGCGCGCGCAGCTCGGCATTCATCGTCGCAGTCATCGCCTGACCTTCGCGGGCAATCTTGATCGCCCCGCGCGACTCGATCTGTTTGATCCAGTGGTCCCGGAACTCGGTCAGGTCCAGGCGCAGCCGGGTCTCGGCGTTGAGCTTGAGTCGGTTCAGGGCCTGCCGTTGCCGCTCGCTCCATTCTTTCTGCCGCGCCTGCAATTCCTCCAGCCGGGCGCGCTCCTCTCCCATCTCCGCTTCCATCCGCGGAGCGTCGTCGATCGCCCGTTTGCGCGCCACCAGGTCGGCGCGCAACGCATTGAGTGCCACCCCCGCGCACGCGGCAGCATTGCTGGCGACGATGCGTTCCGGATTGCCCAGCCCGGCTTCGAGTTCCCGGGTGAGTTCGACGATGCCCGACGCGTCCAGACGCGCCTGCGCCTTCACCGGGTCGGTGTTGCGCGCCGCGGCCGCGGCGAACGCATTCGATACCCCGACCACCGGGATGTTCCCGAATCGCGGCGCATACTGCTTCAGCAGCCTGCGGTTCTCCTCAACCACGGTGCGCCATTGCCCGGGAATCTTGTCGATCTTGGTGATGGCCAGCACGACGGTGCCCACCTCGCTGCTCGCCTGGTTCAAAAACGCGAGTTCAGCGGCGCTGATCGGGGCGACCGCGTCGCAGACCATCAGCAGCGAGCACGCACCGTCGGTCGCCGCGATGGTGGCCTGCACATGCCGGTCGTCCAGTCCGTTCACGCCCGGGGTGTCGACGATTATCACGCCCGGCATCCACCGCGCGTCGGTATAGATCTCCGCACCGATGGGCAGCACGCCGTCGATCCGCTGGTCGGCCTGCGCCCCGTCGACGGTCACCCAGTCGAAGACCTCGTCCGGAGCAATCCGGTGGCGGCCGCCACCGGGCAGCAGCACATTGGCGGTGTGCTCGGGATTCTCCTCGGTGGGCGGCACATAGCGGACCTGCGCCGAGGTGGCGATCATCGTGTCGACTTTGGCGAGCGGCTGCCCGAGCAGCGAGTTCACCAGCGAACTCTTTCCGCGCTTCACCTCGCCCACCACGACGACCGCGCGCTCCGGCGGGGGCGCAGCGGCCACCTCTTCGATGCGGCGGGCGACGTCGTCTCGGTCGGCGCGACGCAGGATCACCGCGGCGTACTCGATCGCGGACAGACGTTTCTTGGGCGGGCTGGTCATGGGGACTGGTTACCTTCCCGACGGGCGAGCGGCACGAGGAACCGCGCCGCTCGACGCCATCTGATAGCTGCGTTCAAGCACGGTCAGCGCCTCGCGTTCGGCACCGAGCATCAGGGTGAGTCGCCGGATGCGGCATTCGGCGAGCAGTTCACCGGCGCGCTGCTGCACCCGGCCGAACGGTGTCCCACGCGGCAGACCGCAGGCGCGGGCGCCGTCGGGTGCCCAGAAGACCCGGTCCAGGTCGGCGATCAGCGGACTCTCCGGCGCGCGCCGCATCACCTGTTCCAAAGCCGCGGCCACCTGCAGAGAGCCGGTTGCCGGGTCGATCTCGAAGCGCTCCATCGCCGACTCCACCTGATGCGGAGATGCCGAGGTGCGCGCAATCTCGCGCACCCCGGCCAAAGCGGCCCGCGCCGTCGCCACCTCGGTGTATCCGCCCAACTGCGCGTCGATCGCCTGCCGCAATCGCTGCAGCCCGGATCGCTGCAGCAGCCATTCAGACAACGCCACCGCGCCCTGTGTTGCCGCCTCGCGACCATGCAGCACGGTGTAAATACCGAGCTTGGCGGCCAGATCGACCAGCGTCCGATCGGTCTCGGTAAACAGGTCCATCTCCAGCTCGTCCGCATCAGCGTCAATCAGCCGGGCAAGGGCCGCAGCGTCCCGTTCGGACACCCCAACCTCGGCCGCCTCGGCCATCAGCCCGGACACCGGGATCACGGTGCGGGTCAAGTCCGGGTGCGCGGCCGCCAAGTTCTGCGCGAGTGCCTCCGCAGTGTCGAACGGATCGCCGGTGCCATCGGCGCCCGCGCCCGCGTTGTCGGCGTGGGCAACCACCAAGATGGTGTTGAGCCTGCTCGCCCCGGCCTCCCGCAGAAACGCCACCTCATCGGTCCGCAGGTGCCCGCCTTCGACGAGGAACAGTTGGATGTCCGGCGCCGGGAGACCACCGCGGTCGATTAGCGCCCGGCGCGTCGCGTTCTCCGACGCCTCGGTGGTGCTGCTCAATCCGGGGGTATCGATGATCCGGTATCGGTCACGCAGGTGCGCCTGGGAGAGGTAGACCAGCTCGTAATCGACCTCATCGACAGCCCGGCCCAATTCCCGCGTGTGTCCGCTGACGGCGGCGTGGTCACCGTCGAGCGCAACCACCTCGCGCCGCGCCGGAGTTCCGAACGCATACATGGTGGCGACCATCGTGCACTCGGAGCGATCGGTGGGCGCGATGTCCTCGGTCACCAACGCATTGACCAGCGTCGACTTCCCCGAGGACACGCGGCCAGCCAGCGCCACCGTGGAGTGTCCAGGGGCGAGCTCGGTCCGCAGTGCCGCGACGGCGGCGTGTTCTTCCGGGCCGATCCGCGCGACGTCGTCGAGCATGGCCCGCACCGCAGTTCGCAGCGCCGCCCCCTGATACACCACCGACGCCTCCTGGAGAATTGATTCGCTCCCAAGATAGCGCCCTCGCCTGCGCTGCGGTGCACCGGAAACTTTTCGCCCGTGCCGGGAACCTTCCGGTGCCGCCGCGACTCCTACTGACAAGAAGCCCTGCACTCGGGCATCGGCCCGAGTATCGGGCTAGCATTCCTACTGATATGAACGAGGCATCGCAATGAGCGACAACGATCTGACACAGTGGTGGGCCGCGTACGACGACCCGGCTGGCTCAGCCCCGCCTACCGATGCCTGGGATGCTGCCCTCGTCACTGCCCTCGACCCGGCCAGCGACGTGGACTTTGCCCTGTACGAGTCAGTGCCAGCGGAAGTCGCCGGCGTCACCGCCGACGACCTCCCCACCGACAGTCTCCCCGACCACATGGACACCGACCACACCGATACCGGCACCGCCGCGTGGGACGATTCACTGCCCGAAACGGATCTGTCGGTCACCCTCGACGACGACCTGCCCGGATCCGACGACGACTGGCCGGACGTTGACCCACTCGACTCCGACCCGCTCGATACCGACCCTCTCGACGACTCTCTCGACGACTTCTGAACGGATTTCGATGGCCAGCCCCCTCGACCCCGACCCGCGCGAGTCGGCGACCCCGACCGCACCGTCTGGACGCCTGCCGTTGGTCGCAGCACTGGCGGCGCTCGCGGCGCTGATCGTGTGCTTCGTGGTCGT
>NZ_JBAQWU010000229.1:0-1520 GCF_049299075.1 Gordonia sp. (in: high G+C Gram-positive bacteria) | reverse complement strand
CGGCTACCGCTTGCGACGCAGGCCGGAACCAACGTCGTTAGCCGGAAGCGGCTAGACGTCACAGCGTCGGCGTGTCGGGGAACCGGCGACGAGTTCGGTGCGTCTAAAGGGCATGGAACTACCTGTCGACGCATTCGGACTGGTGCGGCGCGACGCCGTCGTCGCCTGTGGATACACCGACGACCAACTGCAGTGGCACGTGAAGAACAACGAGCTGCAGCGCCTCGGCAACGGCGCTTACGCTGTGCTCGACGATCTACCCACAGCGTCGGGCGAACGCGCAGCGGAGCTCTACCGTCTCCGCTGCCTCGGCCACGCCACGACCGGTCGCGCCAGCAAACTCGTGCTCTCCCACCAATCCGCCGCGGCCATCCACCGGCTGCCGCTGCTCAAGCCCGATCGGACGCGGGTGCACCTGGTGAACATCGCGCGGGCCGGCGGCTCGCAACTGAAGAATCGGCACATCCATCCCGGCCCGGTGCCCGTCGGCAAGTACGTGACCGTCAAGGGTGTCACCGTCACCTCACTCGCCCGCACCGCGGTCGACGTCGCGTGCGCCGACGGCACCTTCGACGGTGCGCTCACCGTCTTCGACAGCGCCGTGCGGCTCGGCACCAGCACCGACGAACTCACGGCCGAACTCACCGACCACCGCCGGATCGGCTCGGCCATGGCGAGGTACGCCCTGACACACGCCAACGGCAAGGCCGAATCGGTCGGCGAGTCCTGGTGTCGCGCACAATTGATCGACGGCGGGCTCCCCACCCCGCAACTCCAGGTCTACTACCAACTGCCGAGCCAGGACGCGTGGGTCGACCTCGACTGGGAACGCAAACTGATCGTCGAGTTCGACGGGATGTGCAAGTACCGCGTCCCCGACGGCGCGAACGCGGCCGAAGCGACCAGGATCATCCAGAAAGAGAAGCGCCGCCAGGACGAGCTCGAAGCGATCGGCCCGAAGATGCTGCGCTTCTGGTGGGCCCAGTTGGAGCGCCGCGAGGTTGTCGGGCGTTGCCGGTACTGGCTGAACCACCTGCAGATCCACCCCTGAATACAGTTCGCGCCAACGACTTTGGTTCCGGCCCCTAAAGCAGGCGGTAGCCGGAACCAACTGTGTGGGCCGGAACGTCCGACCTTGACCCTTCGACAAGCTCAGGGGGCGGACGGGCTCAGGGGGCGGGGTGGAAATGGTAAGGCCCCCGATCCGGGGGATGGATCGGGGGCCTTACCTGAGCGTACTAGCCGAAGTACCCGTTGTCTCCAAAATCGTCCAACGGCACCGCGGCACCGGCGGGAGCGCCGAAACCGTCGGGGCTGAAGAAGTTATCGTCGTGCACCGGACGCGCGTACGCGGCGGCGCGAGCCTCTTCGGTCGGCTCCACCTGGATGTTGCGGTAACGGTTGATACCGGTACCGGCCGGGATGAGCTTACCGATGATGACGTTCTCTTTCAGACCCACCAGTTTGTCGCTGCGATTGTTGATCGCCGCGTCGGTCAGGACACGCGTGGTCTCCTGGAA
>NZ_JBAQWU010000228.1:0-4843 GCF_049299075.1 Gordonia sp. (in: high G+C Gram-positive bacteria) | reverse complement strand
GCCTCCTCCTGATTCTCGGGCTCGTCCCGTTCGGCGTGGGCCCGGCACACGCCACCGGACCCGACTACGCCCGCCTCAGCCTCACGGAGATCACCCCGTCGACGGTTACCGGTGCCAGCGGCGACCGCGTCCAGATCCGCGGTCGTCTCACGAATACTTTCGACCGCCCGATCAGCGACCTTCGCGTCCGGCTCCGGCTAGGGACTGTCCTCACCGCCGCCGTGCAGCTACGCACCAGCCTGATGGCGCCCGCCTCCGCCTTCCCGGTCGCCACCCCGCCGGAGTCAATCGCCACCAGCCTCGAGCCCGGTGGCGGCGTCGACTTCCGTCTCTCGGTATCGATCGCCGGTCCGGACGGTCTGGGTATCTCACGCACAGGTGTCTATCCGCTCCTGATCGAGGCCACCGGTGCACCGGAGTCGACGGGCACCGTCTGGCTGGCCGAGTCCCGAACCCTGCTCCCAGTCCTGTCGCTGCCAGCGGACGCCCAGCAGGCAACCGGCGGCCCCATCGGCACCGAGGCACGCCTCGGTCCTGACGGTTCACTGGCTCCGGACACGTCCGCACCCGCGGCGCTGACCATGATCTGGCCGCTGGCCGCACCGCCGCAACTGACCGCAGGCACTCTCGGCGGCCGCACCGAGCCGGTCCGGCTGTACAGCGAGGCACTGGCCGAGTCACTCCAGCCGACCGGCCGACTCGGTGCCCAGTTGGCGGCGCTGGAAAACCGCACGGCGGACGAGCCCGGACCGGACGACCGTGCGCGCGAAGGGTTCTGCCTCGCTGTCGATCCGGACTTGCTGGTGACCGTGCACGGCATGACGCTCGGCTACCTGGTGAGTCAGAACCCCGCTGACCCGCGGTCGGCGACTGTCGACGGCACCGGGCAGGAGGCCGCCCGGACGTGGATGGCACGACTACGCAGCGTGGCCGCCAAGGTCTGCGTCACCGCCTTGCCGTTCGCGCAGGCCGGGCTCGATTCGCTCGCCTCGATCGGCGACTCCCAGCTGACCAGCACCGCAATTACCGGTGCTTCCGACATCGTCGACGCCTTCCTGGGCATCGAATCCTTGCGTGGAATGAGCCTTCCGGCGGTCGGCGCGATCACCGAGACTGGTCGCAGCGTGCTCGTCGGGCAGGAACTGAACAGTAGCGCGGTGGCGTCGTCGTCCGTCGAACCGATCGGCCGCGACGGCCTCGGTCGCTACCGGTCCGGCCGCCTGGCGGTGCAGACCTACGACATCCCGATTAGCGCCGCTCTCGGCGCCGCCGGCACCGCACCGGTGGTGCCGTCGATCATGCCGACCTGGCAGCAGCCGACACTGAACGGGGAGTCGGCGGTCAGCCGCCGCCAGACCGCCGTGGCCGCGCTGGCCTTTCCGATGTTGACGGTCCCGGACTCGACCGGCGGTGCAGACCCCACGCCGATCACCGGCCGCAGCGCGTTCATCATGCCCCCGACATACTGGTCGCCGACGCCCGACGATGCGGCCGCACTGTTCGATATGGCCGATCTGCTGGTCGCAGCCGGTAGCGCACGACCGGTGACGCTGCGCGACGTGATCACGCGGCTCCCCACAACCGGCGAGTCGACGCCCCTGGTGACACCCGGCGACGTCGATCCCATGGTGGCGGCGGGCTTCCCGATCAGTGCCGCGAACGCCGAGAAAGTCCGCGCGAATCTGGCGCGGACCGCCCAACTGGAGGGCTCGCTAGTGGGTTCGCCGGACACGGTGACCACCCCGCAGGCGTATGTGGCGCCGCTACGGGAGGACATGCTGCGGGCGGTCGCGACACCCGAGGGCCAAACACTGACCCAGGCACGCGACCTACAGAACCAACGGCTCGCCGGGACCGGGTCGACACTGACCCGCATGCAGGATTCGGTGGCGCTGCTCGATCCGGGCGGGCGGTACACACTGGCCTCCGAGCGCAGTCCACTGCTGCTGATCGTCCGGAATGAGTTGGCACTGCCGATCCGCGTGCAGATGGATATCGCGGCGCCCGATGCACTGAATGTCGGCGATGTGGGCGTACAGGAGATTCCGCCAGCCGGTACTCGTCAAATCCAGATCCCCACGCACGCGTCCACCTCGGAGCGGGCGACCGTGCAGATCGCGATGGCCAGTTCCACCGGGTTGCCGCTGAGTGCACCGGTGACGCTGGAGATCTATACCAACGCCTACGGCAAGCCGTTGTTCTGGATTACCGTCGGCGCCGGCACCCTGCTCATCCTGCTGATCATTCGACGACTCTGGCACCGCTTCCGCGGCGAGGCCGACCCCGCCGACGCGGATCGTCCGGAGCCCGACGCCGATCAACTGCGCCGCGCCTCCACCCCGTACGCCGAACGCCTGGATGTGGCTCGGCTCGAACATGTCGACGCGGAGGACTCATGAATTCTCGTCGGGAACAACGCCCCGAGCGTTCGCCGCACGGCCGACACGAGGCCGAGGAGGCGCAGGTCGGCACGGATGATTCCGACCAGTCGGTGATGCGGACCGGCGGTTCCATCGCCATCGCCACCCTAATCAGCCGGATCACCGGGTTTGTCCGCACCGTCCTGGTGCTCGCCATGCTCGCGAACCTCGCCTCCGCATTCCAGGCCGCCTATGTCTTGCCGAATATGATCGCCGAGGTCGTCCTGGGCGCGGTGCTAACGGCCATCGTCATTCCGGTCCTGGTCAGGGCCGAGAAGGAGGATGCTGACGGCGGTGCGGGCTTTATCAACCGCGTCTTCACGCTGACCTTGGCAGTCCTGGGCGTCGCCACGGTGGCGGCGCTAATCGCCGCCCCGTGGCTTGCTGCGATGAACGTCGGCGACGGCAAGGTCGATCGAGATCTGACCACCGCCCTCGCCTATCTGCTGCTCCCCGAGATTGCGTTCTACGGGTTGTCGGCACTCTTCATGGCCATCCTGAACATGAAGAATGTGTTCAAACCCGGTGCGTGGGCGCCGGTGCTGAACAACATCGTGCAGATCGTCACCCTGGCGCTATATCTGGTGGTTCCGGGTGATATGACCCTCAACCCGCTGGCGATGAGCGACCCCAAACTGCTGGTACTGGGCATCGGTACCACCCTGGGCGTGGTGCTGCAGGCAGCCATCCTGCTGCCGTTCCTCAAGCGCGCCGGGATCAAGCTCCGGATCGAGTGGGGCATCGATGCGCGCCTGCGCAAGTTCGGCAACATGGCCCTCGCGATTGTCGTCTACGTACTGATCCTGCAGGTCGGCATGGTCATCACCTACCAGATCGCGGCAGCTGCCAGCGAGGGCGGCATCGCTGCGTACGCCACTGCCTGGCAGCTGCTCCAGCTGCCCTACGGCGTACTCGGCGTGACGATCCTGACCGCCATCATGCCGCGTCTATCGCGGAACGCCGCAGCCGACGATACGGCCGCCGTCGTGAACGACATGTCGCTAGCCACGCGGCTGACGATGCTCGCCCTAGTCCCGACCGTGGCCTATATGACCTTCTTTGGTCCCGCCATCGGCGTCGCTATCTTCAACTTCGGGAATTTCAGCGCCGAATCAGCGGCCCAGGTCGGATCGGTGCTGTCGTGGGGCGCATTCACCCTGATTCCCTATGCGCTCACCTTGGTGCAGCTGCGCTTCTTCTATGCCCGCGAAGACGCGTGGACGCCGACGTTCATGGTACTTGGCATCACCGCCGTGAAGGTCGGGGCCTCGTACCTCGGTCCGGTCCTGTTCGATGATCCAGATCACGTCGTGCGCTGGCTCTCCTTTGCGAACGGCCTCGGCTATCTGGTGGGGGCGATCGTCGGCCAGTATCTGCTGTTTCGCACCCTGGGACTGCACCGCATGAACGACGTCGTCCGGACCTCGCTGCTGACTCTCGCAGTATCGGTCGGTGTCACGACCGCAGTCTGGGTGGTCGCGCATTTCACCCCCTTCGGCCAGTTGGCCACGCAGGCTGGCAAATTCGGCTCGATTGTCTATCTGGCGATCACCGGCGTCGTCGTGCTCGGCGTGATCTACCTCTTCCTGGTGGCGCTGAAGATTCCCGATATGGTCGCCATCTCCGGCACCCTCATGCGGCTGGTCGGACGCGTCATTCCCGCCCTGGCTCCGACGTCGTCGACGCTCGAGGACGGCGTCGGGCGCGCCGATCAGACCCCACGGGATATCACCACCATGACCGTGCAGTTCGCGCGGATCAGCACCGACGAGGCGCTCCCGTACTCTGGCCAGGTAGAGGTAAGACGACGTTTTGATCGTGGTTCGGCCAGTTGGCACGAGTACGGGGTGGCCAGCGGCGGTGCCGCGGGGGAGACCACCGTTCTGCCGCGGATAGCCGGCCCACCCGGGACGTTGCCGTCGGAGCAGGCGACGCGTGCCGTTCCTCGATCACCGCAGAATCCGCGCCGGTCCGATCCCACTCAGACCGGACGACCCCAAACAGAAATGCTCGTAATGACGCCTAAGGCCGCCACACCCCCGCCCACGCGCGGCCCCCGTTTGGTTCCCGGTGCCGCCATCGCTGGCGGCCGGTACCGGCTATTGGAACCGCATGGCGGAGCGCGGGGCATGCGTTTCTGGCGCGCCCAGGACAGTCAGCTGAACCGCGAGGTGGGTCTGACCTTCGTCGACCCCGACCAGCATGCCGATCCCGCGTCCGGTTCCCCGAACGGCCCGCCGGAGATCTTGAACCGGACGCGCCGCCTTGGCCAATTGCAGATGCCCGGTGTGGCCCGCGTGCTCGACGTCGTCCGCGGCGCGTCCGGCGGTGTCATCGTTTCCGAGTGGGTTCCCGGCTCGTCGTTGCGCGAGGTGGCTGGCGACAGCCCGTCGGCGACCGGTGCGGCACGCGCCGTGCGGACC
>NZ_JBAQWU010000227.1:0-5148 GCF_049299075.1 Gordonia sp. (in: high G+C Gram-positive bacteria) | reverse complement strand
GTGCACCCGCGCCCCGGCGTCCCGGGCGAGCAGTGCATCGCGGGCGACGATCGACTCCTCGGCGGCGCGCGGCCAGCCAGCCAGACCGAGCCGGGCGGCGGTCGGACCATCGTGCGCCACGGCACCGACGGTCAGCCGCGGATCCTCGCTGTGCTGGGAAATCAGTACGCCCAGCCCGGAGCTGTATTCCAGCGCGCGCTTCATGATCACCGGATCGTGGACGCATTTTCCGTCGTCACTGAACAGCTTCACCTTGGCCAGGCCATCGGCCATCATGCCCATCTCCGCCAGTTGACGGCCCTCCAGTCCAACTGTCACCGCACCCACGGGATGGACGTCGACCAGGCCGACCTCCTGGCCGATCCGCCAGACCAGGTCGGTGACGGCCGCGTTGTCGGCGACCGGAGTGGTATTGGCCATCGCGAAAATAGCGGTGAAACCGCCCTTGGCGGCCGCGGCGCTACCGGTGGCGATGGTCTCGGTATCCTCCCGGCCCGGCTCGCGGACGTGAGTGTGCAGGTCCACCAGGCCGGGCAGCAGCACACCCCCGCGTCCGTCGATCGTCGCGGCCCCGTCCGGTGCAGCCAAACCGGTGCCGATCGCCGTGATCACACCGTCGGTGACCGCGACGTCCACGGGTTCGCCCTCACCGTAGGGCCGAACGTTAGTGAGCAGAACTGAACCCGCGACACTCACTGGGACTCTCCTGACTGGTGGTGGGCCGGCACGCCGGCGTCCGATGAGTTGCTGGCGAGCAACCGGAACAGGACCGCCATGCGGACGTGTACTCCGGCGCGGACCTGGTCGAGGACCACCGACTGCGGCGCATCGGCGACGTCGAAGCCGATTTCCATCCCGCGCAGCATGGGTCCGGGGTGCAGCACCGCGGCATGGGCGGGCAGCAGAGCCATCCGATTGTCGTTGAGCCCGTAACGTGCCGCGTACTCGCGGGTGCTCGGGAAGAAGCCGCCGTTCATCCGTTCGGCCTGTACGCGCAGCATCATCACGGCGTCGGCGCCGGGCAATTCCGCGTCGAGTTCGGTGCTTACCCGGACCGGCCAGGTATCAACCCCGGTGGGCAGCAGTGTCGGCGGAGCGACGAGCACCACATCGGCGCCGAGGGTGGACAGCAGTTGGGCATTGGAGCGGGCCACCCGCGAATGCAGGACGTCGCCGACGATCGCAATCTTGCGACCGTCGAGCGAACCGAACTTGCTGCGCAGCGAGTACGCGTCCAGCAGTGCCTGCGTCGGATGCTCGTGGGTGCCGTCTCCGGCGTTGATCACCGACGGACCGGTCGAGGCGAGGCCGAGGACATCGGTGCCGTCGTTGGTCCACCGCGCGATCTGCGCCGCCGACCCGGAGGCCGGGTGCCGCACGATCAAGGCGTCGGCCCCCAGAGCGCGCAAGGTTTTGGCGGTATCGCGCAGCGACTCCCCCTTATTGACCGACGAACTGGACGCGCTGACGTTGATCACATCGGCGCTCATCCACTTGCCCGCGACCTCGAAGGAGACGCGCGTGCGCGTGGAGTTCTCGTAGAAAACAGTCATCACGGTGCGGCCGCGCAGCGTCGGGAGCTTGCGCACTTCGCGACCGGCCAACGCCTGCTCGAACCGGGCGGCTTCGTCGAGCAGTTCGACGGCATCCTCGCGGGTGAGGTCGGCGGTGGATAGCAGATGCTTCATCGTGCCTGCGTTCCAGAGGCGACGACGACGCAATCTTCGCCGTCGTGCTCGACGAGGCGGACGTCGACGCCCTCATCGCGCGCCGTCGGGATGTTCTTACCCACGTAATCGGCGCGCAGCGGCAGTTCGCGGTGGCCGCGGTCGACCAGCACAGCCAGTTGCACGGCCGCGGGGCGGCCCAGATCGCGGAGCGCGTCGAGTGCAGCGCGCACCGTGCGGCCGGAGAACAGGACGTCGTCGACCAAGATCACCAGGGCACCGTCGACGCCGGCCGCTGGCACCATGGTGCGCTCCAGGGGGCGGTGCGGTTTGTCCCGGAGGTCGTCTCGGTAGAGCGTGATATCGAGGTAGCCGGTGGGCACCTCGACGCCGCTGAACTCTTCGATCTTTGCCGCCAGGCGCTGCGCCAGGATGGTGCCACGGGTGGGAATCCCGATCAGGACCACGGGCGCTGGGCGTTCGAGCGCGTCCAATGCGGTCTTTTCAATCACCTGATGCGCCATGCGTGCAATGGTCCGACCGACGTCAGACGCATTCATCAAGGTCCGGCTGCGCCACGCAGGATTTCTCGCGGCCGCTCCGGCTGAATCTGGTGCTGTCACACCGACCTCCTTCTCCGCCTCACTGAACGGATCGTTAAAGGAATTGTCGTCCCGGGAATTCTACCCGAAACTTTTACTCCGCCGAACCCGCCGCCCGCACTTGGGGGGCCAGCACCGCAATGCGGTCCAGAACGCCGTTGACGAAGGCCGGCGAATCATCGGTGGACAATTCCGCAGCCAATTTGACGGCTTCGGTGATGACGACCTTGACGTCGATATCCGGGGCGTAGAGCAACTCCCAGGTGGCTAGCCGCAGGATAGCGCGGTCGACGGCCGGAAGCCGTTCGAGCTTCCAGTTCTCCAGCCGCGACGCCACAATGGCGTCAATCTGTCCCGCATCGGCGACGACGCCCGCCACGGCCTCGACGCCGTAGCCGGTCATCTCGCCGACCGCGTCGTGCTCAGCGAAAGCCTCACGGCGTTCGGCGATCAGATCGGTCGCCGGCACTCCTTTGGCCTCGGCTTCGAACAGAAGGTCCACTGCACGGCGGCGCTGACGGTGACGTCCGCGCGGCTCGGAGTGTCGGTCAGCTGTTGACACGGCCGAGGTAGTTTCCATCGCGCGAATCAATCTTCAGCTTGTCTCCGGAGTTGATGAACAGGGGTACCTGAACCTCGGCGCCGGTCTCCAGCGTGGCTGGCTTGGTGCCGCCGGTGGAGCGGTCACCCTGCAGGCCCGGATCGGTCTGGGTCACCACGAGCTCGACGGTCACCGGCAGCTCGACAAACAGCGGCGCATCCTCGTGGGTGGCGACCTGCACCCGCATGTTCTCCAACAGGAAGCGGCTCGAATCGCCCAGCGTCTCCGGCGCAATCGAGATCTGGTCGAAGGTGTCGCCGTCCATGAAGATGTAGTCGGTGCCGTCGTTGTACAGGTACGTCATATCGCGACGGTCGACAGTCGCCGTCTCCACCTTGACACCGGCGTTGAAGGTCTTGTCGACGCCCTTGCCGGACAGCACGTTCTTGATCTTGGTGCGCACAAAGGCCGGTCCCTTACCCGGCTTCACGTGCTGGAACTCCATGATCTGCCAGAGTTGGTTGTCGATCTTGAGTACGAGGCCGTTCTTGAAATCAGCGGTAGTCGCCATGCGTGGATCTCCTAATGATCAGAATGAAGGTGTGCGATCCACTGGTCAGAGGACCTGCAGCGCCCGGGGGGACGTCGTCAGCGATCGTGCGCCGGAATCGGTGACTACGAGGGTGTCTTCGATCCGAACTCCGCCGCGCCCCGGAAGGTAGATCCCGGGCTCGACAGTGACGGTCGCGCCGTCACGTAGTGTACCGGTCGCCGCCGCCCCGATTCCCGGCGCTTCGTGGATCGCCAACCCGACGCCGTGTCCGAGACCATGGACGTACTGTTCGCCGTACCCCGCTGCGGTGATCACGTCGCGTGCGGCGGCATCGACATCAGCCAGTGCCGCACCGGGCAGCAGGGCCATCCGTCCAGCGTGCTGGGCGTCGGCAACGATCTGGTAGATGGCCCGCTGCCAGTCGCTGGCCTGGTCGAGCACAAAAGTGCGGGTCATATCGGAGTGGTATCCGCCCACGACCGCGCCGAAATCGATCTTGACGAAGTCGCCGCTCGCCAACACCGCATCGGTGGGCCGGTGGTGCGGGATCGCCGAGTTGGCGCCCGCAGCGACAATGGTCTCGAAGGCGATCGCGTCGGCACCGCAGCCGTACATGATCCATTCCAGATCGCGCGCCACCTCACGTTCGGTGCGACCGGCGACGATTCCGTCGCGTTCGATCAGGGTAGCGAGCGCTTTGTCGCCCAGGCGG
The DNA here is from genome assembly GCF_049299075.1 of Gordonia sp. (in: high G+C Gram-positive bacteria). GTDB lineage: Bacteria > Actinomycetota > Actinomycetes > Mycobacteriales > Mycobacteriaceae > Gordonia. Next base: position 1,073 of record NZ_JBAQWU010000227.1, on the reverse strand, counting down.
CAGGCGGCCTCGATCTGGGCGATCTCGCCGTCGTCCTTGACCTCGCGCAGTTTCTCGACAGTGCCGCGCAGCGGGACCAGCTCCAGGCCAGCGCGGTCCAAGAGCACCGACAGTCCGGCGAACTGTGCGACAGTGACCGCATCGGCTTCGAAGCCCACCCGGAGCGGCAGCTCCCCCTGGTGGTCGGCCAGGAGCGCGACGAGCGCGGTGACGGTGTCGCGCTCGATCAACACGTCCAGCCCGGGGGCCTGGGCGGCCACCTGTGCGCGGTAGCGGCCGTCGGTAGCGATCAGATCCGGGCCGTCGGTACGCACCAGTGCGCTGCCGTTGCTGCCGGTGAACCCGGTCAGATAGCGCAGGTTGACCAGGTCACTGATGACGAGCACGTCGGCCCCGAGGGCGCCGATCGCGGCGGCCAGCCGGGCGCGGCGGCCAGCAAAATCAGGGGTTGTTTCATAGTTCACGGGCATGCCGACATTGTTGTCCATCTCTCACCCTTGTATGTTGTCCACATGAAACCTTGGCAGATCCGCGGCCTTGTCATGGCTGCGGTCAACATTGCGGCGCGCATCCTTCTCGGTTTTGCGATCATCGCCTGGCCGGTCCAATCGCCGGTGTTCCGGTGGCTCGCGATCGCCGTCGTGGTGATCATCGCCGTCATCTGGGGTGGCTACGACGGTATCCGCGACGCCCGCGCCAATCCGGATCCGGACGACTACCAGGATCTGACCATGGTGTGGCTCAAAGCCGGTCTGGTCGCCGGTGCCATCTCCTGTCTGGTCTGCTGGCTCCTGGGCACGTTCTGGCTCAATGGCCTGGGCCCGGCCAGCTTCTGGATCGAGATGACCGCAGGTGTCTCGTTCATCACTCTGATCACCTATGCGCCCGCCTTCTTCGGTGTCAGCATCGGCCGCGGACTGGTACGCCGTGAGCAGCGGAAGGGCCAGGACGATGACTGGTCGCGCAAGACACCGCAGGCGCAGCCGGCCGACGACACCGTCGAGCTGGCGGTCGCCGAAACCGCCGAGACGCGCGCCTGACCGCACTCGCTACTGACCACCGCTCCTGACCAC